>JALSPH010000220.1 GCA_026986055.1 Campylobacterales bacterium | reverse complement strand
TATAGCATCCGTTAAAACCCAGTTTTTCGAATGCAAGATTGTGCATCAAAGGAGATTTGGAGTGGTGTACGGGGTTTCCAAAAATTGCGAAGAGTTTTTTCATCTCATCTCTTTCAGATCATCCAGAGTGCTTCTAAGTGCGGCAAGCTTGTTCTTCACCTCCAGATATTCAAGCTCCGGTTTGCTGTCGGCGACGACTCCCGCACCCGCTTGCAAAACGATCTCATCGGTCTTAATGAGTGCGGTTCGTATGGTTATGGAGCTGTCCATATTGCCGTCGAAGCCAAAATACCCCACACTGCCGCTGTAAAACCCTCTCTTGATACCTTCAAACTCCGCTATGAGCTCCATGGCTCTTATTTTGGGAGCTCCCGTCATCGTACCTGCGGTAAATGTTGCGGCAAAGAGGTCGAACATATCTTTACCCTCGTCAATTTTGGCTTCGACATCGCTTACCATATGCATGACATGGGAGTAGCGCTCGACGCGCATCAAAGCCGTAACTTTAACCGTTCCGGCTTTAGCTACACGTCCTACATCGTTTCGACCCAAATCTACAAGCATTATATGCTCGGCGCACTCTTTGGGGTCGTTTAGCATCTCCTCTTCCAACTCTTTGTCTCTATTGAAGGTTTTTCCCCTCTTTCTCGTTCCGGCAATCGGGCGAAGAAGGATATTTCCGTCACTCAATCGCACCATAACCTCGGGCGAGCTTCCCGCAATCGCAAAATCTTCGAACTCTAGCAAAAAGAGGTATGGAGAGGGGTTTTTTGAACGCAAAACTCTATAGAAGCTGAAAGCGTCCACTTTAGCCTTTTCGCAGTAGCGGTTGGACATGAGAATCTGAAAGACATCTCCACTCTTTATCATCTCTTTCGAGCGGTTTACCATATCGTGGAACTTCTCTTCATCGAAGGCAAACTCGGCCCCGGCACTTTCTGTTATAGGAACCATATCTAGGTAGGAGTAGGGAGACTCTATCAGCTCTATCAGAGAGCCAAAGCTCTCGGCGGTCGACTTATCTGAAGTTATGAGACTCAGTTCACTCGTTTTATGGCTGAATGCCAGTACCATTTTGGGTCTTACCATATCAAGATCGGGTATCTTGTCTCGATCTTGCAAAGCATCCATAAAAGGTTTCAGAACAGGTTCGAAAACCTTGACCATATCGTAACCGATATAGCCTATGAATCCGTCAAGAAACCCCAGGCCGGTTTCAAGCCTCATCTTTTTGTAGTACTCTTTGTCCACTTTTTTGTAGTACTCTTTTAAAAAGGTGAATGGATCTTCATCTAGGTCGTGTCGATTTCCAAGTTCGTCTATATATGTCGTTTGGTTCTCTTTGTATATGATCCTCTCTTTGGCACCTATGAAGATGAAGCTGAAGTTCCCTTCATCGCTCCCGCCGACGCTCTCAAAAAGCATAGTGATATCATCTTTGAAGTGCTCTCTGATTTTTGCGTAGAGAGCAGGCGGGGCGAACTGGTCGAAAAGTATCTTTTTAACGAAAATCATACGGTCACTTTACCTTGGTTATATAGGCGTTTTGGTTTATTCTCTTTTTGACTTTCGCCAAATCCTTACGTGCTTCGTTTTTGTCGGTATATGGGCCGACAAGCACTTTTTTGTAGGGCTTTCCGCTCTTCGTTCCCTCGACTATTATGTAGTTCAGGTTCTCTTTTTTTATCGATTCGAGAAACTTCTTGTCCGGCGGATATCTGAAGAATGCACCTACCTGTATATAGTACTCCCCTTTGGCAACCGCACTCTTTTTCGACTCTTTGGGCTCTTTTAGTGTCGGTTTAGGTATTGGCTGCCTC
>JALSPH010000219.1 GCA_026986055.1 Campylobacterales bacterium | reverse complement strand
AGCGTATAAGTGGTGTTTGAAGCGCCCTTTTTTCGATTTTTGAAGCAAAAACTCCAGCGCATCTTCGCGAAAAAAACCAAAAGTGCGGTTCATCTCCACCACTCTGTCTATCTCCTTGCTTTCGTGAAGCCACTCTATAAAAGGGTATGAAAAACCCTTCTTCTTTCTATTTAAAATTTTTTTAGGCAGATACTTTTTGGCAACCTCTTTAAGTAGCCACTTAGGGCTCTCGCCCATCCTCCATGCAGGATCGCACAAAAAGAGCTCCTCGACGAGAATGCGGTCCAGAAAGGGGCTTCTTGCCTCTATACCGTGCGCCATCGTAACCCTATCTAGCTTTTTCAAGAAAACCTCGGTTAGCTGTACCTTGAAATCTATGTAGCCGTACCACTGCGGCCCCTCGGGCTCTTTGAAACGCTCTACATACTCTTTTATGTAATTTAAAGAGCTATCATCTTTGACATTCTGCTTCAAAAGCCTGTTTTGCTGAAGATCGGTAAAAAGCTCCGCACTGCTTCTAAAAAGAACCGACTCGCCGAATACTCTTTTGTACCACTCCCACTCTCTGTTTGGGGAGTAGTTGGCGCGAAAGTAGTTGTGAAGCCACCGTTTATATTTGAGATCTTTCGCTTTTTCTATGTCCGCCATCTCATAGTATGGCCTGTAGCCGAAAAAGAGCTCGTCCGCCCCGTCTCCGCTCAGCAGAACCTTCACTCCCCTTTTGGCTACCCTCTTGCTTAAAAACCAGAGCGGCACGGCTGCAGGATCCCCCAGAGGCTCGTCAAGATGGGCCGCCAACTCATCGACCGACTCCAAAAAATCATCCATACCCATCTCAAACGAGTTATGCTCGCTTCCTATATGTTTGGCCACATCTTCGGCAAAGCCCCTCTCGTCATACTTTTCATGCCCACTGAAACCTACCGTAAACGTGGGCAACGGCTCTTTGTAGAGTTTTACGGCCATAGCGGCCACCAAAGAGCTGTCCACTCCGCCGCTCAAAAGTGCACCCAAAGGAGCATCGGCAACGAGTCTGTAGCCGACACTTTCAACCAAAAGCTCCTCGACTCTCTCTGGGCCCAACCTTCTATCTTTTTTGGGAAGGATCAAAATGTCATCCGCCCTTTCGCTCGACCCCCCATCTTCATAAAGCAGATACCCGCCGGGCTCGACCTGGCAAATTTCAGGATAAAACGTAGAAGGAGATATGAAAGATTGGCAAAATAGGTATGAGGTGATGCGCTCTTTTGACCATTTTATTTGAGGAAAATAGGCCAATATCGCCTTTATCTCGGACGAGAAGATAAAAAGCCCATCTTTTTGCGCGTAATATAGAGGTTTTTTGCCAAAGGGGTCTCTAAAAAGGTGAAGTCTCTCTTTATGCCAAATAGCCGTGGCGTACATTCCCCGTAACTTTTTTGTAAACTGCGCCTCAAATTTTAAAAACGCTTTTAACGCCACCTCGGTATCGCTGCCTGTCTCCATGGGTTCATTCAACTCTTGAGCAAGTTCGCGGTAGTTGTAAACCTCCCCGTTCATGACTATGAATGCGTCCCCGACCTGCATAGGCTGATCGGCTTCGGGCGAGAGGTCTATGACGCTTAAGCGGTGGTGCGCCAAAAAGAGGTTCGGCAACATCACTATGCCGCTTGCGTCAGGCCCCCTGTGAGAGAGTGTCGCAAAGGCCCTTTTGGCCGCCTTTTCGTCGTATCGGCCGACTATGCCGAAAATCGCGCACATTAAAAGGAGCCTCTATGCACGATCTTCACGGTAAAATCACCATCTATATACCCTTCATATATTTCGACCCTGCCGAAGTTTGCACAACTCTTTCTGATCTCTTGCGGCATCCAGTAGTTGAAGGTTTCGCTTCTATCTTCACCTTTAAGCAGGTTGAACACCACTCCGCTTTTTGTTACATCCATCATACGCTTTACGGCAAGAAGAGTCTCGAATCTCGTAAGAAGATTCAAAGCTCCGCTTACGACATACCAGTCGGCTTCGGGAAGCGGGTCTTTTAGTATATTGCGCTTGAAAACCCTCTTCTTCGTCCGCTCTCTTGCCTCTTCGACCATGAAATCGAGCATATCTATACCGATATAGCTCTTTGGGACGGCTCCCTTTTGCCTCATATAGAGCCAAAGATCCCCAAAACCGCACCCCGCATCGACTACTGTTGAGCCGGAAAGATTTGGAATTGCCGCAACTATTGCGTTAAATCTTCGCTTTTGGCGAAACTCGTCGCTCCATGCGACACCTTTTGCGCTTGTTCCGAACTTTTTTATCGTCTGCATATAGAACTGCTTATGGTCTATTCTTGGCATACCGAAATTTTAACGAAGATGGACTGAAGAGCGAATATTCCGGGGCAAAGCCCCGGAAAAAGGGAGAGTTTACAAAGGGGTTTGTCAAAAAAGGCCCGAAGGCCGTTAAGAGCGCTACTGGAGCAGTCTCAAGACATTCTGCTGTACGGCATTCGCCTGAGAAAGGGCGTATGAACCGCTTTGAGCGAGAATGTTGTATTTACTGAAGTTCGCGGACTCCTGAGCGAAGTCGACATCCCTGATCTGACTTTCGGCCGCCGTCACGTTGACCTGCGTAACCGAAATGTTACGAATAGTAGATTCGAGCTGATTTTGAACCGAACCGATATCGGAGCGGGTTCTATCGAGCTGCGCAAGAGCGTGGTCCGCTTTTTTGATAGTCAGCTGAGCCGCATCAAAAGTCGTAACATCTGCCGTAGAGATACTGTTTCCGACACTGACCGTACCGGCTGTAAGTCCCGCTTTTGCAGGAGCGGCACCTCCAATAGTAATGGCATTGTCGGACTCAAGCGTTATCGCTCCGCCGTTTGTAATAGCCAGGGCCGCTGCCGCACCGCCGTTTACGGAAGTGTTTGTGATACCGAGTGCAGTCGCATCTGCTGCAGCTATTGCGGTAGTACCGGCCGCATCGCTCGATATGTTTATATTCCATCCATCTTCAGATGTAAGAAGCAGCTTTCCGCCGTCGACGATGCTCGCCGTTACGCCTGTCTGGTCCGTAATACGGTTGATTGCGGCCGCAAGAGTACCTGTAGTGTCGTTGGCAGCGAAAGTTACGTCTCCAAGGTCGATTCCGTTAATGTACACGGAACCTGCCGATATAGAACCGCCTGCAACTCCGGCCGCCCCCTGTACGGTAGTCTTGGCCGTTGCCACTACACCTGTTTGAGAACTAACAGAATTTATAGCGTTCATCTTCGCCCATGCGGATGTATCTGCCTGTCCGAGAGCATTGTCCGTGCCGGCCGTAGAGGCTCCCACATCTACACCGTTAACGGTCAAATCACCTGCAGCAAGAGCACCTGTACCGCTGGTATCCACAGTAGTACCAGTTTCAAGAGCGAACATTCCCACTACCGTCGTTCTGGCGCTATCTATGGAAATATTTACGGTTTCGTTGGCATATGCACCAATTTGAAACTTTTTATCCACATATGAACCGTCAAGAAGATTCAAGCCGTTAAAAGAGGTGGTTTTTGCGATATTGTCGGCCTCTTCAAGAAGTCTGTTTATATCGCGCTGAATAGCCATTCTAGAGTCTTGGTTCTGACCGTCGGATGCCGCTTGGATAGCTTTGGTTCGGACCGTGTTGATTATGTTGATGTACTCGTCGAGCGCACCGTCGGCTGTTTGAACCACGCCTATACCGTCGTTGGCATTTCTGATAGCCTGTCCCAGACCTTGCGCCTGTGCACGAAGCGAGTCTGCGATAGCCATACCCGAAGCGTCGTCTGCAGCCTTGTTTATCCTTAGACCGGAACTCAAGCGCTCCAAAGATGTGTTTAGACTTTTGTTAGTCATAAGCGCATTGCGATGAGCGTTCATCGCACCTATGTTTGTGTTAATACGAAATCCCATGATTTCCTCCTTGGTTGATTTGGGTAAAGAGCATCCTTGCTCTTACTACAAAGATCGGATAGATGAAAAAAATGTTTAGAGCAAATTGAAATTTTTGAGATTTTGTACCGGTGCGACGGTAAAACCTTGAAACAGGATGGACCAAGCACCTAAGCAGCGGCACTTGGCAAAAGAGAGTTATAGAGAGCTATTTGGATGCGGCATACTGTGCATCTATCATAGATTGCAAAGATTGGAACGATGCGTTGAGCTTGCCTATAAGAGCGTCGTATGAAGCAAACCTCTTTGCCATAACTTCATATTTTGTATCTATAGAAGCCAATGCTCTGGCCCTTCTCTCTTCCAAACTCTTTTCTCTCTCTTTCAAAGATGTATCGAGATTTGAGAGCAAAGAGTCTTTTTTGGTTGCAGCATCCGATAGGTAGTTTTTCAAAGATGCAAATATTCCCGGGCTGTTTTCGTCTCCGGCAAATGTATCCGAAACCGTCTGAGTGTCGCTCTCTAACGCAGATATCAGCTTGCTTCTGTCGAAGCTCATTACGCCATCTCTTGTAACCTCTATGCCATAATCTGCCAACCCTTTTCCGTTTGGCGCTGTTCCCAAAGCCATTTGACTAAGTGAAAGCTTCAATGAGACTATCGTACTCTCACCCTGAAAGATACCGGCACTCTTGTTTTCCGCATCGTACTTCGTAACCGCTCCCAGTTCACTCATCAGATCGTTGTACTGAGTTACGAACTCCTCAACCCTGTCGGCTATTCCTTCATTATCCTGCTTTATCGAGATACGATTCGGAGTGGTACCCTCGTTTTTCAAAGTAAGAGTCATCCCGACGACCAGGTCGCTTACGGTATTTGAGGAGCGTACTATATCTATTCCATTGAACGTAAACAGAGCGTCTCTTGCATCCTGTACGTTCGCTGCAGGAAGCGTCAGATCCAAAAAGTCGTCATTTGTAGTAGCTGCGTTGCCATCATCGAAAGAGAAGCTCATAGCCTGATCTGCACCGGTTTTGGTCGTCTTTAGCACAAGCTTGAACGGGTCCGTACCTCCGGTATTCAAAATAGTGGCATCCACTTTGCCGCCCATCTTTTCGTTTATCAGATCTTTAAGCCCCTTCAGAGTAGTTCCGGCAGTTACGGTGAAGGTAACGGCCTGGCCGTTCATATTGATCGTCATATCGGTATCTACGGTCGTAACGACCGAAGTATCGGAAGCGAACCCTTTGGTCTGCTTAATATCGGCTCTGGCAAGATTTTTAACGGTAACCTCCATATCCTGCGCTTTCGTGCCGTCCTCTACGGAGACCTCCACATCAGAGCCGTTTACATCGACCGTTCTCTTTGCAAAAAGAACGGAGTCGGAAAGATCGAAGAGTGAACTCTTCATCGATGCCGTCATCGTTATTATCTTGTTGAGCTCGGCACCGCGCTTCTTCATATCCTCTATCTGCGAGTCGAGCGGTTTTATCTGAGCATCCTCATCGACTTTGCGCAATTTGTCGATAATATCGTAACTGAGTGCACCGCTGCTGCCCAATCCCAATGAGCTGAGGGCTCCGAAGTTGGCCATTTTCAATCCTTTGGTTGGCTTTTATCTACCATTAATATCGACTAAACCAAAAAATTGTTTAAACGATAGTTATGATAGAATTGCATCCACTGAAATTCATACCAACCATAATATATAGGAAAAGAGTTGAAAAATCTTATCATAGTCGAGTCACCGGCAAAAGCGAGAACCATAAAAAACTTTCTCGGTAAAGATTTCGAAGTCATCGCCTCCAAGGGACACATAAGAGACCTTCCAAAACACAGCTTCGGCATCAAGCTCGAAGATGAGAGGTTCGAGCCTCAGTACAGAGTCGACAAAGAGCACAGCGCCATCGTCAAGCAGATAAAAGAGCTTGCCAAGAAGAGCGAAAATGTATATATCGCTACGGACGAGGACCGCGAAGGAGAGGCGATAGGCTACCATATAGCCAAAGCGATAGGCAAAGATCCGGAAGAGTTGCCCCGCATAGTTTTTCACGAAATTACAAAAAGTGCCATAAAGCATGCACTTGAAAATCCGCGCAAGATCGATATGGACCAGGTAAACGCCCAGCAGGCGAGACGGCTTCTCGATAGAATCGTCGGTTACAAACTCTCTCCGCTTCTTGCCTCCAAGATACAAAAGGGGTTGAGTGCTGGGCGCGTGCAGTCTGCCGCACTCAAAATCGTTGTCGACAGAGAAAGAGAGATCCAAGCCTTCAAACCTGTCGAATACTGGAGTATAGACGCACTTTTTGCGCCTAAAATAGAGGCTTCTCTTGTGGAGTTCAAGGGCAAAAAGATCGAAAAGATGACGATCGGAAGCGAAAAAGAGGCAAGAGAGATAGAGTCTCTTCTAAAGAGCGAAAGTTACCGCGTAAAGAGTATAGAAAAAAAAGAGAGAAAGAGCTCAACGCCTCCCCCCTTCATGACCTCCACTCTTCAGCAGAGCGCCTCCGGTCGTCTAGGCTACTCGCCAAAAAAGACGATGATGATAGCGCAAAAGCTCTACGAGGGGGTCTCTACCGACAAAGGGGCTATGGGTGTCATAACATATATGAGAACCGACAGCCTCAACATCGCAAAAGAGGCCAGAGATGCTGCCCGTGAGACTATAGTGAAAAACTTCGGCGAAAAGTACCTGCCTCCAAAACCCAAAATCTACACCTCCAAAGCCAAAGGGGCGCAAGAGGCGCATGAGGCGATACGCCCTACCCGTCTTGACTTCACGCCCGAAATAGCGGCGAAATATCTGGCACCGGATGAACTGAAACTCTACAAACTCATCTACAACCGCTTTCTTGCCAGCCAGATGGCCGATGCTATTTTGGAGTCGCAAACCATACTCTTTGCAAGCGAAGACGGTGTATTCAAAGCTACGGGGAGAAAGCTGATATTCGACGGATTCTATAGAGTCATGGGGTACGATGAAAAGGATAAACTCCTTCCTGAGCTGAAAGAGGGTGAAGAGGCGGAGCTTGAAAAGCTTACCGCAAACCAACACTTTACCGAACCGCCTCCAAGATATACCGAAGCGAGTCTGATAAAAAAACTCGAATCCCTCGGTATAGGCCGCCCGAGCACCTATGCTCCCACCATCTCCATTCTGGTTTCCCGCGAATATATAAAGATAGAGAAGCGACAGCTCGTCCCCACTCCCATAGCCTTCACGGTCATAGAGACTCTGGAGAAGTACTTCCCCGAAATCGTCGACTCCAACTTCACGGCAAAAATGGAGGAGAAGCTCGATGAGGTTGCGGAGCATAAGGAGGATTGGCAAAAACTGCTTCTTGACTTCTACAAACCTTTCATAGAGAAGGTAGAGAAGGGGAAAAAAGAGATAAAGAGCCTGAAAAAAGCGGAGCCGATAGGAAGAGAGTGCCCCGAATGCGGAAGCGAACTGCTTCTTAGAAGCGGTCGCTACGGCGATTTCATAGCTTGCGCGAACTTCCCCAAATGCCGCTACACCGAGGCTATAGAAAAAGAGGGCGGAGAGGAGGCAAAGCCTCAAACAACGGATGAAGTATGTGAAAAGTGCGGGGCTCCCATGGTCGTCAAAACAGGAAGGAGAGGCTCCTTTCTGGCATGCAGCGCATACCCAAAATGCAAGAACACCAGATCTTTGGAGAAGCCCAAAAAGCTTGAGACAAAGTGCCCGGAGTGCGGAGGGGAGCTGCTTGAGAGAAATTCCCGCAGAGGCAAATTTTTCGGATGCTCCAACTACCCCAAATGCACCTTCATCTCTAAGTTCGAACCGACAGACGTCAAGTGTCCCGAGTGCGGATATGCCATGGCGAAGCGCACATATAGAGGCAAAGAGGTCTATGAGTGCATAAAGTGCAAACATCGCGAAGATATTAAAGAGTCGTGAGCAAGAAGAGAGCACCGAAGCCAACGCATTATGAAGATAGGAGTTGTAAGCGACACCCATAAAAAGGTCGGGCGGGCCAAAAAGGCGATAGATGAACTGCTGCGAAACGGGGCCGAGTTTCTGGTGCATGCTGGAGATATAGGCAAAGAGGAGACGCTAGCTTATATGCAGAGTACCGGAGTGCCTTACGTAGCGGTGCTTGGAAACAATGACGCCAAGCTAAGAGGCCTTATAGAGAGGTACAACCTCTTTAGAGAGCCTCACTATTTCGAGATAGAGGGTATCAGG
>JALSPH010000218.1 GCA_026986055.1 Campylobacterales bacterium | reverse complement strand
GACATTCTTTCGTATCAATCTTTACTCCAGGTTATAAGAAGTGAACGCGCCTTTGGAGACTCTTTGTAGTCCAGATATAGTTGCAAAATTCTTTTTGCACGCTTCTCACGTCCAAGCGCATACTCCGACTGGGCGTAGATTAGCCATGCCCTCTCGTCGTCCCTCTCCAGAAGGTTCGCCTTTCTGGCCCACAAAGAGGCGTTTTCAAAATCCCCCTCGTCGTAGTAGAGCTGAGCGATTTTGAGCGCCACCGCATATCTTGGAGAGTTGTTGAACTGTTTTACGAGTGAGTCGATATCTGTCACCTCCTTCACATCCAAAACCGCCATCTCTCTACTCTCTATAGGACTCTTCTCGATACTCTTTGATGAGTCGGATTCTGCTTTCGCATCCGATTTTACGACTTCTCCGACACTCTCTTTGGCTACTTTTTTGACACTTTTCGGCTCGCTCTGTGGCAAAAGAGCCTTTTTCGAAACTCTCTCTTTCTCTTTTACGGCCTCTCTGCCCGGCTTGCTTTCGGCTTTTGCTTTCGTTTCGCTCTTTTGCCCCCCGCTTTGAGGCTTCGGCTCCGAGGGCTTCTCTTTTGAAGGTAGCTCTCTTTTAACGCTCTCTTTTGGCAAAATGATGGAAGCGCTCATCTGTTCACTCTCATCCACACCAAAGATCGACTCGCCGGAGTTCGTTACATATAACGCACCCGCCAGGAAAATGAGTCCAAAAAGAGCGAGAAGCACTCTTTTGGCCATAAGCGCTCTTTTTCTCTTTTTGCAGCGCTTCAGCAGCGAATCGAATCTGTTATGCATCCAGAAGCTCCAGCTCTATGGCGGCCATATCGAAGATACACTCGCAAGGGCGGGCATAACTGCTCATACCGTTCTCTTTCGCATGCTGCATAAGCTCGAAAGCCGACTGCACCATCCTCTTTACGGTTCTGAAATTACCCTCCGTATACTTATGTATGCGCTTCATATCTTTTTGCGAAATCATATCGGCTATCTCTTCGAACCCCCCGTTTTTCAGGCGTCCTCTGATATACCTTTGAACCTCATCCTCGCTCAAACTCCCCATCTGAACGACCCTGTGGCTTCTGGTCGCAAAGTGCGGCCTCCTTAAAATCTCCTCCCCCTCCTCTTTATGCATCGAAAGAAGCAGCCTGAAAGCCTTGGTGTCGGAGAGAATCCTCAAAAACTCCAGCGATTTTTCATCCAGAAGCTGCGCTTCGTCTATCATCACAAGATGCTCGACCTCTCCATACACCTCTACGACTCTGCTCTTCAGCCCCTCCAACTCCCCTTCCGAATTTTCGCCCGCCTTCTCCAGAAGCTTTAAAAGAAAGCTCTTAGGATCGAAAAAGGGTTCTGCCAGATGTACGACAAGCCGGCTATCCGCAAGCTCTTTGGAGATGGTCTGAAGCATATGGCTCTTTCCTACGCCGGGATCCCCAAGAAGAAAAAGGAGTTTTCTCTCAGGCTCCTCTATCAGCGAGTAGAGAGTGGTTTTGGAGCGCTCCGCACTCGAAGAGTCGAAATATTCGCCGCTGTCGGCTCTGTCTACGAAAAGCTTTGCGGCACTCTTGTAGTCGAGCATCTACATAGCTCCCATCTGCAGCGCATCGTCGATGGTAGGGAAAGATGTTCCGTCGACGATCTTCGGAGTCAGAATGATTATAAGCTCCACCTTCTGGCTCTCTTCGCCTCTATGGCTGAAGGCTCCGCCCAAAAGGGGCAGATCGCCGAGCAGAGGAACTTTGGTGTTTGTCGAGTATCTGCGGTTGCTTATGAGTCCGCCTATTATCACTTTGTTCCCGTTTTTTACCTTCACGATCGACGTAAGCTGCTTTATCTTCACATCGGGCGGCATCGAGCGTACACTCTGGTCCGTCGTTACGGGTTGTGTCTGGTAGGTCGTACCGGCGGCGGCGTTATCTTGCAACATTTCGCTCACGACGGGGTTGACTCTCAATATGATAAAACCGTCATCCGTAACCTCCGGTACGATATTCAGAGTCAACCCTACAAACACGGAACCGAGCTGATATGTGTTCGTTCCGACCGGATTACCGGTAGTCGTAGTGGTTATGGCACCGGTTTGATACTTGTAGTTTATCTGATCTCCTACGTTGATCACGGCGGGCTGGTTGTTCAGAGTCATGATTTTCGGGTTCGATATGGTGTTTACGTCGCCGTAGCGCTGCAGGAAATCCAAAAGGCCATCCATCGTGAAGTTGTAGCTGAAAGAGTAGAAGGGGCGTTTCGTAAGAGCCGCAGCCCCCCTCTCGTACGTATCGGAGATCTCACCTTTCAAAGAGATGTCAAAACGGCTCCAGTCGACGCCGGTAGTGTTTCTATCGTTGTAACGCAGCTCGACCAGTCTCGCTTCGAGCATTATCTGCTTATGCAGACGCCCCATGATCTGCTCTATATACTTTTCGACGCGCGCGATCTGCCTCTTGGTTCCGGTTACGGTGACTATTCCCGCCTCGTTGTTCACGAGTGCCTTGCTCCTTACGGTGTGCATATCTTCGTCACGCTGCAAAATGGCATCTATCTGATGCTTCAAATCGCTCCAGAAATTGAACTCCGTTACCGTCTTGATAGTCGTGTAGTCCGAGTTGTCGCCGCTTCCGGAGCGGTTGTACCCGCTTCCGGATCTACCCGTAGTGCCGGTAGAGCCGTAAGCTCCGCTCGAACCGTAGCTTCCGCTCTGCCCTCCCGAAGCTCCTACCGTGATCGATTTGACCGATTCTGTTTTGAGTTCACTAAGATTTACGTAGTCTATATGGAAAGATTTCGTCTCTATATAGGAGACTCTAAGCACATTTCTATCTTCATCGTAACTGTAAAACATATTGTGGTCGTCGAAAATGAAGCGAAACATATCTTCGAGTGTGTAATCTTTTATGTAAACGATCTTAAGAGGTGTTTTTAGAACCTTTTTCACTTCACTGTCGGAAAACATCACGCTGAATTTACAGGTATCCGCGAGATTTTCCAAGACATCGTAGAGTGTCACGGAGCCGTGTGCATTTCCTGTTTTGAAGCTGAAGAGTTTACTCTCACACTCCGTAGAGCCGAAAAGAAGCAGTGTCGAACACAAAAGTGCGGCTATTATGCGTCTCATTCTCCAAAATCCTTGATCTTCAATACTCTTTTTCTCTTCAAAACCGGAACATAGCGTAAAGTTCCACCCTTTTTGAACACCACTCCATCTCCTTCTATTTTAGCTACTTTGAAACCGGCGACCCTATCTCCTGCATGAACCCACCGGCCGTTAACGAAGGCTCTGTCGTTCATAACAGCCAAAACCCTGGGCAAAGAGGGAGAGCTTGAAAAACCTCTCTTTTTACCCTTTTTGACAAAAGATGCGGCCCTTTTGAAAGGGTCGTAAAGCTTTATAGGAACGGCAGAAGAGAGAGTGAAAGCTTCAAGTTTTTCGATCTTTTGCAAAAGCGGCTCCATAGAGCCGTTCGAGCCAAAAAGCAAAGTAGCGCTCAAGATAGCGGCCAAAGAAAAACTTGCTCTGCTCATCTTTTCATCCCGTAAGTCTCGATATATATATCAAATACCGTTCGTCCATCTTCATCCAAAGAGATCTTTACAGATTCGAGTTTTGCCAGCATATCGAGACTCTCTATAAAGTATGTAAGCTTGACAATATCGGCAAAATCGCCGCTTCCTTCAACCCTGACCTCTCTTTTGGCCTCCAAAAACGGTGTCAAATCGCCGCTTTTTGGAGCGCTTTGTATACTCTTTACACGAATGCCGAGATCGACGGATCTTTTCAATATAGCGTCAAGCAGGTCGGCAAGCCTCTTTTGGTCGAACCGTACCTTGTGAACTCTTTCGAGCTTCGTACGCAAAAACCCGAAAGCCGCTCTACTTTTCAAAAGTTTCTCTTCGCTTGCCAGCCTCTCCTTTTTAATCCTCTCTATCTTTTTGGAGACTCTTCTTATATCTACCTGTCTCATCTGCCGGGCAAGCTGGGTTCGCCTCGCCTCTGCACTCTCTATCTGCGCCTCGACATCCTCGACCCAGAAAAACCAGACTCCGGCAACCGTCATTACGGCGGCTAAAATCGTAACGCCCCACCGCTTCAGAGGAGAAAAGGAGGCAAGCTGCTCCTCCGTCTGCTGCCAGATACTCATCTTACTATCTCCACTCTGGAGCTGTAGAGATCTTCATCGAGCTTTATAGCTTCGGTGCCGACACTTCTGTAACCTTTGGAAAGCAGCTCTTTCATAAATTTCGCTATACGGTCACGCCCTGCATAGCTGCTTAGTATCTCTACCTCGACCCTCTTTGAGCCGTTCTGTTCAAAAGAGGCGGCCAAAAGCCTCTCCTTGGCCATCGCCCTGTTTACATCTTCGGCCATCTCTCTTCTGTATATCTTCGACTCCTCTATCAAAAGCGCCGCATCGACACTCTCTTCAAGAGCCATTACCGCCTCTTCGCTCTCTTTGAGCTTCGCAGCTACCGCCTCGAGCCCCTTTTTCTCCCCGGCAAGAGCCTTGCGCAAACCTGCCGCTCTGCTCTTCAACGAATTTAGGTTTGCAGCCATAGCCATATTTTCACTCTCCAAAGAGTCAAGCTCGCTCTCTTTCAAAAGGGCGTATCCTGCCGACAAAACAAGTGCGGCAGCCGTCACGGCTATAAACTTTCCGGTATGGCTCTTTAAAAAACTCTCTTTTTTTTCAAAAAAGGTGAGGTTGGGCAGCTCCAAACCCTTTTGCGACGCAGTAAGAATATAGAGCGCTTCGATACCCGTATGCTGCTGCGAGGGTTCAAGAGTTTTGAAAGGCTCAAGCGTGCCCTTGGAACTCTCATCGAAGCCGTAAGAGTCAAAAAGTTCCCATAGCCCGTTTATTTGCGCACTCTCAAAATCCAAAAAGAGCCTATCGACACCCTTTATGCCGAAAATCCCTCTTTTGTGGTTTACCGTCTGGGCTACCCTCTCGACAATTTTCACAAAAGTATCCTGCAGAGTCTGGAGCAAAAGAAGCTCGTCCGCTCCGTAAGCTTCACTATCCAAGCCTCTGTTCTTTAGACTCTCTTTTACAACCTCTACGGTGACATTTGCTTTTGTAGCAATAGATACGAGAGAGGGGAGGTCCCTGTGTGCGATATATCTTCCATCTTTACACAATACGGCGAAAGAGTCATCATCGGAGAGATAAAGATAGAGATCCACACCGTTTTTTTCAACCCTCTCTTGAAGATAGAGAGATTCGTAGATCATATAGGGAACGGCAAGAAGGTCTAGACGCCCGATCTTTTTGGCCGCTTCGCCGTAAAGCTCCTGCAGCCTCGTTCGCTCTACGGCAAACGCCTCTATAAGCAAAGAGGAGTCGAAATCCAAACGATGTTTTACATATGATATGGAGTACTCTTTCTCTATATCGAGCCCTCCGGCTTCGAACATCGTTATCTCCACAATGGTCGCAAGCCGCTCACCGTCGCTCTCATCCGCAGTTTTGAAAGTGTGCGTTCGGATCTCGGAAGGGGGAACTACGGCACCGCAGAAACCTTTTTTCGCTCGCCTGTAATCTGCTTCTGCAAATTCCGTACCGTCGAACTCGAACACCTGAGCACCGCTACCGAGATAGAATACACTCCGTTTTGACATCACATTCCCGCTAATTTAAAATCTTCACATATCCGCTAAAGGGCATAACCGTTATCGTGTAACTATTTTTTGAATCGCTTACATTAATATCGACTCTTCGGTGCAATAGTGAAGAGTCCGAAAAGCTCCCGTCATGCGGGTATCCCTTCTCGTCAAAGCAAATTGTGTTCCCCGTCAGACCGGAAACTGTTATAAGACTCTTTTTTGAAAGGGTGTATCCGCCCGCTCTTTGCGGCGGATCGTTCAGAGAGCTTTTGCTTATCGTAATACATCCGATAGAGGAGGAGTCGAAAGTTCCGTCGAAGTTTCTATGGTCGTACCCTATCGCCTCGTAACGGCTCTGCATCAGTTTCGCAGCTATGTAGTTTGTGTCTGCAAGCACCCTGTCGGGCCTGTAAAGAGATGAACCGACCGCACCCAGTATGCCTACGAGTATCACGACAAAGATTAGCTCTATCAGTGTAAAAGCTCTTCTCATGGGCGCTGGATACTCCTTTTCGTAACTCTTACTGGATGCAAAACTTTAGGATTTGCAGGGTTTGTCGTAACTACCGCTTCCATCATCACCATACCGTGGGACTCCTCGCTCTCTATCGGATATCCAAGAGGTCCGCAAAGGGCAAGGTCGGTACTATTTTTGAGCAGATAGTACCTGGTGATGTTGATGTCGGCTATAAACTTTCCATCTTTTGAAAGGAGTCTCACTCTATCGAGACACCCGCCGCTTCTATCGTGTCCGCTTATCTGCAAAAGGGCTATCTCCATCGCGCTTCTCATGAAGAGCTCCGCCTGCTCTTTCGTGTAGCTGTCTACCGTATGAGTCGCGCCGATTTTGGCATAACGCATAGCGACCGACATTATGCCGCCCACTATCAAAATGAGCGCTATCGCCTGCCAAAGCCCGAAACCGCCCCTTGACCTCATCAAAAGAGCCCTTTCTGCTTCGATATGTGCACGGGAGTCGAACCTCTTATAGGGCGCACCATATCTACACTCAGCCTTAAAACCCCGTTTACGCTCTCGGCCCTAAACCCGGCAACATCTTCAGCCAAAAGCGTCGCTCCGCCCGATCCGTTTCCCAAAGAGTCCGCACAGAAACTCTCACCCTTCCATGGCCTGTAGTCGTAAAACAGAAAGAGAGAGTTGTTCGTAACAGGCACGCCGAGTGAGGTTATGCAGGGTGCAGAGATGTTTATGTCGGCTCCTCTTGCAACCGCATAGGCGGTGTCTGCCAGGTAGTACTTCTCGTAAATGAAAGGAGGGTTTGAACCAAGAGTTATATTTCCATCGGATGAGATCGATATCTTATGTATCTTGTTGCTTCCTCCTCCATGCCACCCGAAAGCGTCAGTTATGCCGTCGAGTCCGGTGTCGTAACTGCCGGCAAAAACGAGCCTTACCAAATCTGTAGCGAATACATCGGCAGAGGTTGAAAACTTCAGCTTTGTCGAAGCATCTATCTTCGACCCGTCGCTATCTGGAGAAAAAAGGAGATTCGCGACGGGATCGCTGGCGTTTAGATCTATAAAACCGCTGTACTCTCTTCTTTTCATACTCTCTTCGGCGCTTCCCAACCACTCAAGAACAGGTTTCGAAGCAAGAAGATTCTCTATAGAGTCGAAACTCCCGTCAGCCGGGTCGTACCCTATGGCGCTGCCCGGAACTCTTGCCGAGAGCAAAACTCCAAGCTGGTTGAGAAGCGCTTGGGATGAGAGGCTAAGCTCCGTCACGGCCTTGGCTTTTACGCTTCTTACAAAGAGAGCCTCGAGAGCCTTGAATGTACCGACGGCAAGAATTCCGGCAATGGAGATGACCACTATTATCTCTATGAGAGTAAATGCGCGCCTCATCTCCACGCCCTTTTGTTGATATATATATGCCCCAGATTTGCGGAGTGGTAGTAGAGAGTCGTTTTAAAAGGGCTCTTTTTATTTGCAGCCGCATTGGTTACCGAGATTTTTATCTCTTTTATATTGGCGCTGCCGGAGGCTTGAGCCAAAGAGGAGAGGTCGAGGCTGTTTGAGGAGGGGGGCTCCTGCAGGTATGAAACATTGACCGACATGAGGTACTTGGCCCCTTTGGATGTTGCGGTTTTTATAGTGAAAGCGTCATAATCGTCTATATCGTTAAAGAGCGCATCCTCCCTTCCTATGGGTGAGGCTGCCAAAGTTCCGCCCCCGTCGATACAGTTGCGCGACCCTTTGAAACCTCCGACCCTGTAAAAACCGCTCGAAGCGCTGCAAACATACTCGCCGACAGGGGAGCTTGTCGCCAATATAGCGTCGCTTTTGGTGTTGTTTTCGTCCCAGGGGAGCGATGCCACCATATAGCCAAGAGATAGAGCGTTGAAGAGTGCATCCTCTTTCATCGTAGTCTCGAAGCTCTTATTGGTTACGAAGATGATTTTTGGAACGACCATGAATACAAGAGCGACTATCACCATCGTCAAGATCATCTCTATAAGAGTAAGCCCTCGTCTCATCTGAAGAGTTTGACTCCCGTTTTCTG
>JALSPH010000217.1 GCA_026986055.1 Campylobacterales bacterium | reverse complement strand
CCTGCACCCATACCCAAAAGCAGAAATATCATCTCTTTGTTCATATTATATTTTCCAACTCTTTTACGTAAATTTCAACTTGCCTAATATTTTATCATAAATAAATTCCAAAAAATGGCGCTGCTACAATACGCCGCTCATAAAACCATAATTTATGGAATGAGAAATGCTTGATATGAGGCATGAACAAATCACACGATTACGACAAAATTCTAACCAGGCTCACGATCATTCTCCGACGTCTTTACGAAGGGGAGTCTCTAAGCGTTACGGAGCTTGCCAAAGAGTTCAACGTCTCCACAAAAACCATCCAAAGAGACTTCAACGAACGGCTGATACGCTTCCCCATAGAAAAGATCGGAAGAAGATGGAGAATGCAGCCCGGATTTGGCATAGAGAAGATCCAGGATATAGACAACCTTTTGACTCTTGAGATTTTGGAGACTATAGCCCGCGGCATAGGAGGAGGTTTCGCTGCCAGATCCGAGAGACTCTTTTCAAAACTTAAAAACAAAACTCTGGCACCGATCAGATCCTATGTAAGCTTCGAAGATATATCCCAATATGCAGGACTCTTCAAACTTCTAGAAGATGCGATACTCTCACATAAAAGTATCACTTTCAGATATCACGGCAAAGAGCGCACCCTCGACCCTTACCGCATAGTGAACTTCGAAGGGTACTGGTATCTTTTGGCCAAAGAGAAGGGTGGAGTGGTCAAAAAGTTCTATATCAAAGAGATAGAAAAAGCAGCTCTTTCAAAGGAGACTTTCGAGCCGGAAGAGGGGCTGAACAAGAGATTTGACGGTGCGCTCAATGCCTGGTTCGATCCAAACTCGAAACCTTTTACCATCCATCTATTGGTAAAAAAACCTATAGTGAAATATCTGGAGCGAAGACCGTTGAGTCCTACGCAATCCATTGTCGCCAAGCATAAAAACGGTGACATAGAAGTGATGCTAGAAGCGACTTCGACCAAAGAGGCGCTCATGCTGTTGAAGGGGTGGATACCCGATATGGCGGTACTTGCACCCCAGGATCTAAAAGAGGCTTTCGAAAAAGAGTTGAAAAAGGCGTTGAGCTTTCAAACCGGACACGACGCTTTCTAAGCAAAAGGCCATAATTTTGCCATCTTGACATAGGAGATGGTTATGAACTACGGATTTGAGCGCTATCTTTTCGCAGCTATACTTTTTGCATCGGGGCTTCTCTTTCCGCCTCTCTTTCTTCTCTTTTTGCCGATCGTAGCACTATCTGCATACAGAGCCATCAAAAAAGAGTATAGAGAGGTTTTTGTTTTTTGGAGCCAAAAAGGTGCAAAAATGGCACGGAGGATTGGTGAGTATACTAAAAAACCCACTCTGAAACCGGCTGCCGAAATGGTATAATGGAAACAATCCTCCCAATTAATTCACAAAAGGGCAAAAGAGCAGATGGAAGATAGGTTTTTTGGGCGTGTCTTTACTATTACGGTGGCACTCATGTCGTTAATGCTTTTTTGGCAAACTCTGCCGCTACTGGAGGAGTTCATAGCCGCCACGCAGGCCAAGCCCCGCCCCATAACCCCAAGAGGCGATCTGGCCGCCGACGAGAAGGCGACGATAGAGCTTTTCGAAAAGACGAAAGACTCCGTCGTATATATAGCCACTTCCCAAGCGGTCATAGACCCATGGTCAAGAAATATCTACAATATTCCACGGGGTACCGGTTCCGGTTTCGTATGGGACGAGGTAGGGCACATCGTTACAAACTACCATGTCATTGCCGGTGCGAGCGAAGCCAGAGTGAGACTTAGCGACGGAAGAGATTACCACGCCGTACTAATAGGCGCTTCAGAAAGGCACGACCTTGCGGTA
>JALSPH010000216.1 GCA_026986055.1 Campylobacterales bacterium | reverse complement strand
TTTTATCGTCGGTTTCGTAAGTTTTATACTCTTTTTCATATCGAATGAGTCATGCACTATCTCCTCGACTGCCGCCACTTCATCTTTGGATATGTTGTCGTTGAACTCCAAAACGAAGTACTTTACGCCGTCGAATAGTTTGAATATCTCCATACCGACAAGCTCCAGATGGCTCAGTTTTCCAAGCAAGAAGCCAAGGTTTATAGGCACTTTTCGATATATCTCTATTTTAAGCGGCTCTCTTGTTTCGACCCTCATTTCGTAGTCGAGCACTCCGCGGGCTTTCAGGCAGATTTCCAAAATCTCGGCAGCCGTATGTTTTATGAAAAAGAGATTGGACTCTATCGATAGTATCTTCTTTTGCATACTTCTTGGCAGGTTTTTAAAATCCTCTAATTTTTTGAGTGCCTGCTCTTTTCGCAGCCGTTTGGCGGTTTCATCTATGATGGCCGGTTTTTCGAGTATCTCGGAAGCTGCAGAGTAGAGGGTTTTCAGCATTTTATCGGTAAAAGCGTTGTAAACACCCTCTCCGACCGCTCTAACGTCGCAGTAGGTGAGTATGAAGAGCATATCCAGTATCTTTTGAGACGCAAGAGGCGCAGCAAATTTCGAGATCGTCGACTCGTCGTATATATCTTCGTTGTGGATGGTTTTTGTCATACGGGTGTGGTGGCGTATAAGCAGTACTCCCTCTTTTATGAGATTTTCTGCAAACCCAAGCTTCTCGGCGTATACCTTGAAAAGATCCGCTCCGACTTCATGATGGTCTCTTACTCTCCCTTTGCCTGCATCATGCAGAAGAGCTACCAGTTTCAGAACCGCTTTCGAATCTTTGTCGAGCTTTTCAAAGAGCGGCAGAAGGGTTTCGTGAGAGAGGTTGTCGAGCTCTTTTAGCGTATTTATGGAGTGAATATCTACAGGGTAATGGTGATATCCGTCAAACTGCGGCAGGTACATGACTCTTTTCATCGGCGGTATGGCACGCGCGAGTTTTCCGCTCTTGAAGAGTGCCTCTATGACGGATGAGCTGTATGGCAGGTAGAATATCTGCCTGATCGCACCTATGAGCTGTTTGCCTTTCGTTTTCGGTATTTCGGTTTTGTCTATCAGATGGTAAAAGGATGGTGTCGCCTCTATGGGAATATTTTGAGCCTCTTTGAGAAGCAGCTTCAGATAGTAGAGAAAGGTTTTCGGCTTCATCTCTCTTTTTGCATATAGCATATGTTGACATCTGAATATTCCAGGCTCTACACACTCCTTTCTTAAAAGGGGTAAATTTTTGCTCTCATACATGTATGGCTTTGCAAGCAGGCCGCTCCAGTAGGATGTCTTCTTTCTTATAGTATCAAGAGCTTGGAAAGTTCTGCTTACAAGCTCTCTTTGCGCCTTTTTGGGGTCACCTTTGTTGATTCCAAGCAAAGATGCGACTTGCGGTACCAGTTCGAGCCTTAGAGTGTCCTCTTTCTTTTTCGCGCTCAGATGAAGAGCCGCTCTTACTCTGAATATAAACTCCAAAGCGGTTCTGTATTCGGTATAGTCGCTTTCGTCGATGCGTGAGCCTACAAGCTCTTTTAGTCGAAATACGTTCTCTCTTACCGAGGCTATCCAAAATACCAGGTTGGCATCTCTCATTCCGCCTATACACTCTTTGATATTGGGTTCCATCGAGAGAGGGTGTTTTTCATGGCGTATTTGCGCTTCTTGCAGTTTGCTTTTTGCATACTCTTTCGGATTGTCGCGCCTTATATACCCTATCTCTCTTTGGGTCTCCATCCAGATGAAGTTGGAACCTATGATAAATCTAGACTCTATAAGAGCGGTTTTTATGGTTATGTCGCTTTGTGCCACTTCAAGAA
>JALSPH010000215.1 GCA_026986055.1 Campylobacterales bacterium | reverse complement strand
GCTCTCACCTTCTGCCGTCGGTGCGGAGGCTATCTCGTTCAACTCTATCTGGTAGCCCGTAAGCATGGATGCAAGGCGTATGTTTATGCCGCTCTTTCCTATCGCTTTGGACTTCTGGTCGCTTGGAAGAGTGACTATGGCTTTCTCATCTTCTATTTTGACGCTGCTTATGATGGCGGGGCTGAGGCTTCTTGCTACGAAGATTTCGGGTATCGGAGAGTACTCTATGCAGTCGATGTTTTCGTTGTGAAGCTCTTCGCTGACTGCGTTTATCCTCACGCCCCTGACCCCTACCGTAGCGCCTACAGGGTCGACTCTGGGACTTAGTGCGGTCAGTGCCACTTTGGCTCTTTCTCCGGGGATTCTTGCAGATTTTTCTATGACCACAAGACCGTCGGCGATCTCCGGAACCTCCTGTTTTAGCAGCTCTTCCAAAAATTTCGGCATTGTACGGGAGATTTCGAGGTGAATACCGAACTTCTTGTCTATCCCTACGTAGCGCAATATACCTTTTATCGTGTCGCCGACTCTGAAAGACTCCCCCTTTATACGGTTTCTTTTAGGCAAGACCGCTCTTACTTCGTCTATCTCTATGTAGGTGTTCTCTTCGCTGTCCACCCGTGTCACGGGGCCGTTTACGATGGTGCCTATCATAGCTTTGTACTTGTTGAACATCTGCTCTTCCACGAAGCGCTGAATATGGTACTCTATCTCGTGGTATAGCGCAGATGCGGCGTTTCTGCCGTAATCTTCGAGGTTTATTTCGCTTGTAAGTTCATCGCCGAGCTCGACGTCCGGGTCTATCTCTTTGGCTTCGTCGATGGAGATATACTTTTCAGGTTCGTCCACCAGCCTCGGATCTTGCGGCTCTACGACGGTGATTTTCTGGTAGAGGGCATATTTTTTGCTCTTCTCGTCCAGTTCGACCTCAAATTCGCACTCCTGGCATACGACCCTTTTTGCCGTCTGCACGAGGGCAGTTTTGAAAGCCTCTTTGGCGGCTTCGGGCTCAAGACCCTTTTCATGAGCAATAGAGTCGATGATGTCTATAATCTTTTCCATATCTTCAACAATTCCTTAACTATTAAATTCGTGTGATTTTTTGCGCAGTGGAGTAGGGCTTTTACCCGGTCTTGCAGCGGTTAAGATCTACATTATACTGAAAGCAATCTTTATCATTTATAAAAGCTTTACCTTTGTTTGGATATAATCGGGCGATAGATATATGTAGATAAAGCGCTCTGAATATTCTAAACCGATGTTGCAAATCTCTCCGATAAATATGAGGGTTTGTAATTGTATGCTTTAAAAATTACGAAACCTCGTTCAGGCGAGATGAGATTTTTAGCGAAGCTAACGTTTGAAAACTACACTAAAAAGTGCGAACGCAAGCGCCCCTTCGGGGTTGAGCGCACTTTTTTCGCTAAGAGCGATCGTTACGTTTTCAAACTAAAATCTCAAAGCCTTCGCTCGGTTTGTAATTTTACAGCGGGTTGGATTTCGGAGTAGTTAAAACAGAATTGTGAGGAAAGTATATGGAATTGAAAGCGGCCAGAACGGAACTGAATGCAAAGCCGAAAGCGATAACTGTAGAGAAGATAGAAAAAGAGCTCGAAAAAGAGGGGCAGAAGATTTTCTATTTCGACCGTGAAAACTCCCATAAAGATTTGATGGAGATGGTGGAGCACTTCGAAGGAAAAGGGTACAGCGTCTATTTCAGAGAGATTCGTTTCGGACTCAACGAAAACGACTATCTTTATGAAGTTCATATACTAAAGTAAAAGAGTTTCAGAGGTGGCGAAAAAGTTTTTCATAGAGACGCTCGGATGCGCCATGAACGTTCGCGACAGTGAGCATATGATGGCGGAGCTTGT
>JALSPH010000214.1 GCA_026986055.1 Campylobacterales bacterium | reverse complement strand
CGCGAATACAAAGCCCCAGCAGATATATGTCAAAATGGAGCCTATTATGAAAAAGTACTCCCAAAACTCCAGATCACTCACGATATTTTCACCAGGTCATAAAGCTTTACGAGCGCTTTAGGGTCCGGGTCTCGCCCAAGCCACTCTCTATAGAGCATCTGCATAGGTTCGCTGGCGCCTCTTTGCAAAATGTGGCTCTTATACCCTTTTATCTTCTCTTCGACTATCCTCTCCTCCTTATAACACTCAAAATATGCATCCGCACTCAGTACCTCCGCCCATTTGTAGCTGTAGTAACCGGCCGCATACCCACCCGCGAATATGTGGGTGAACCCCCACTGGAACCTGTTGTAAGATGGAGGTTTCACAAGCGAAAGCCTCTCTCTTAACGAATCCAAAAGCTTTTGAACCTCATCTGCACCGTAGAGCTTTTGGTGAAGCATGAAATCGAAGAGAGCGAACTCGATTTGCCTTAACATACCAAGAGCGGCAAGAAAGTTTTTACTTTTTCGTATCTTGTCGGCAAGAGTCTCCGGCAGAGGTTCCCCTGTTTCGTAATGGTAGGCGAAACGGCGTAAAATACTCTTTTCGTATGCGAAATTCTCCAAAAATTGAGACGGAAACTCAACCGCATCCCACTCTACGCCGTGTATTCCGCTGACAAACCTCTCTTTTACCCTACTGAAGAGATGGTGAATAGCATGCCCCATCTCGTGAAAGAGGGTCACTACATCGTCATGCCTTAGCAGCGAAGGGACACCATCTTTGGAAGGGGGAAAGTTACATACCACAAATGCCGAAGCCGGATGCACTTTCCCGGACTCATCTTCATGGTGCGTCTGCCAGTCGTTCATCCATGCCCCGCCCCTTTTACTGCTTCTAGCCTCCAAGTCGAAATATATTCGAGCAAACGGCTCACCGTTTTCGGCTATGTCGAAAACCTTGACTTTATCGTTCCAAACAGTAACTTCCACCGGTATAAAGCTGACGTCAAAGAGGTCCGAGACCAGTTCCAAAAGTCCGTTCAATACCCTGTTTTGCTCAAAATATGGTCTCGTCTCTTCATCGTCGAAATCGAGCTCTCGCTTCTTAAGCTTCTCACTATAGTAAGCGATATCGTAACTTTCAAGCCTATCGATGCCCTCTTCCTTTGCAACTTCAGCAACTCTTTTTATCTCATCTTTCGCAAATGGCATGGAGGCATCTGCAAGCTCGTTCAAAAAGTTTATGACAGCTTCGTCACTCGGCGCCATCTTTGTAGCCAAAGAGAGTTCACTGTAGTGGTCAAAGCCCAAAATTTTCGCTTTTTCATCCCTTAAAGCCAAAATCTCCTCTATTATCTTTTCGTTATCGGGAGCTCTTGTGACATAAGCTCTGTAAAGCTCCTCTCTAAGATCTCGGTTCGGACCGTAAGTCATGTATGCCATGTAGCTTGGTGCCTGTAGAGTAAATCTCCATACACTTTTGCCATCTTTCTCCGTTTTGGCGAGCTCCAGGTCGCTTTGAGGGATACCTTCGACATCTTTTGGATCTTCTACTATAAGCTCGTAGGCGTTAGTTGCATTAAGAAGGTTCTGGGAGAAACTGTTGTTCAACTCGCTCAGTTTCAGGTTTATCTCCTCCAACCTCTTCTTCTTATCTTCAGGCAGATCTACCCCGGAGAGTTTGAAGTCTCTTAGCTCCTGCCTTACAACCTCCTGCTTTGCTCTATCGTCTGCTTTTACCTTTTTGAAAGCCTCAAAGAGATCTCGGTTTTGTGAAAGCCTGGTGTGGTAGTGCGAAAGAAGCGGCAGCGACTCTTCATACGCCTTTTGAGTCTCTTTGGAGTTCTCTACACTGTTAAGGTGCGACAGCGGAGTGAAAAAGAGGTCAAGTTTCTCGAAACTCTCCATATATGGTCTTACGAAAGAGTCGTACTCTATTTCATCTTTTTTTAAAAGATTTTCTATATCTTTTTCACTCTTTTTCAAAAGCTCCTCAAGCCTTTTTGCAAAGGTGTCAAAATCTGGTATTTGAAAATTTACAAATCTCTCTTTCATCTGCGTTTTCCTCATTTTTGATGCAATTATATCCCAAATCAAGATGGAGACTAAATCAAGAATATCATATAGACAAAAGTGTTTCCGATCTTTTTAGATAACCGTACTAACTAACGACACTTTTATAAAGAGTAGCAGCAGATAGAGAGTCAAACTTGCGATTTGAGAGGAAAAAATCTCGGCTAAAAACCGCGCTTGCCCGTCAGGGTCTCGGAGAGGTTAGCGGTTTTTAGAGATTTTGCAGGCGTCCGTAGGCAAACCGCACTCGTTTGGCGATCTTTCTGCTGCCACTCTAAAATGTGCAACACATCTTTTAGTCACTGCCCATATACCTTACAAAATTAAGCTTAACCCCTTTTTCGATATAATCATCCAAAATTTATATATAGGAGAGAGTTTATGAAAGTGCTTCTGATAAAAGATGTTAAAAACCTCGGAAAAGCGGGTGAAGTAAAAGAGGTCAAGGATGGTTACGGAAAGAATTTTCTTGTAGCGAAAGGGTTTGCGAAGGTTGCTACGGATGATGTCATCAAGGAGTGGCAAAAAGAGCAGGAGAAGAAAAGAGAGCAAGAAGCTGCCGAGCTTGAGCGCCTAAAAGGGCTCAAAGAGAGACTCGAGAGCACAACTCTTAAAATCACCAAAAAACTGGGTGCCAACGGCTCGCTCTTTGGAGCCATAACCAACCACGACATATCCGACGCACTCAAAAAAGATGGATTGGATATAGATAAAAAACTTATACACCTCGACCACGCCATCAAAGCGACAGGAATATACGAAGCCGATGTCAAACTCGGACACGGAATACATGCGAAGTTGAAATTTGAAGTGGTCGGAGAGTAGTCGATGTTCGAAGCTACAACCATTTTGGCTTACAGAGCCGACGAGTATGCAGTAATAGGCGGGGATGGACAGGTTACATTCGGCAATGCCGTTTTAAAAGGCAACGCCACCAAAATCAGAACTCTATACAACGGCCAGGTCCTTGCCGGTTTTGCGGGCAGCACCGCGGACGCATTCAACCTTTTCGATATGTTCGAAGGTTTTCTGCAAAGTCGCAAAGGAGATCTTCTCAAAGCCGTCATAGAGTTTTCCAAAGCGTGGCGCAAAGACAAGGTGTTAAGACGGCTTGAAGCGATGATGATCGTTCTAAACAACGACCATATCTTTATCTTAAGCGGTAACGGCGACGTAGTAGAGCCCGAAGATGGAAAAATAGCAGCTATCGGAAGTGGAGGAAATTTCGCCATCTCGGCTGCAAGAGCACTTGCAAGGCATGCAAAGATGGAGCCTAAAACTCTGGTGGAAGAGAGTCTTCACATAGCAGCCGACCTCTGTATATACACAAACCACAATATCAAAACATTGGAACTGAAAAGATGAGACGAAAAGAGAGTATGACACCAAAAGAGATCGTAGAGTATCTAAACAACTACGTCATAGGACAAGAAAAGGCCAAAAAAACGATAGCGGTAGCGCTTAGAAACCGATACAGGCGTATGCAGTTGCCAAGCGAAATTCAGGATGAGATAATGCCCAAAAACATTCTGATGATAGGCTCGACCGGGGTCGGAAAAACCGAAATAGCAAGGCGACTTGCGAAGATGATGGGCTATCCGTTCGTAAAGGTGGAGGCGAGCAAATATACCGAAGTCGGGTTTGTAGGAAGAGATGTGGAGTCTATGATCAGAGATCTTGTAGCCACATCGGTGAACCTCGTGACACAAGAGCAGAAAGAGCTAAAAAGCGGTGAGATAGATCAGTATGTAGAGAAGATGATCATAGAAAAGCTTCTTCCTCCTCTGCCGAAAGGGGCAACCGAGACGAAACTCAAAGAGTATGAGAACAGTTTTGAGAGGATGAAAGAGAAACTGCGCAAAGGTGAGCTGGATAACCTAACGGTCGAGGTGGAGATGCCGACTCCCAAGATCGAAATGGGAGGAGAGAACCTTCCTCCCGAAATGAGCAGGGTCCAGGAGTCCTTGGCTAAAGTTTTCGGCTCTTTCGGGCGTGACAACAGAAAAGAGGTCAAGGTAAAAGAGGCAAAAAAGATATTGAGACAAGCCGCCAGTGAACGTATTTTGGATGAGGAGCAGATAAAACAGGAGGCTCTAAGACGTGCCGAGCAGGGGGGAATAATTTTTCTTGATGAAATAGACAAGATAGCAGTATCCAGCCAAAACAGCGGCCGTCAGGACCCGAGCAAAGAAGGGGTACAAAGAGACCTTCTTCCCATAGTAGAAGGTAGCAGCGTAAACACGAAGTATGGAACGGTTCAAACGGACCATATACTCTTTATCGCTGCGGGAGCTTTTCATGTCAGCAAACCGAGCGATCTTATTCCGGAGCTTCAAGGGCGTTTTCCCCTCAGAGTGGAGCTCGACTCTCTTACCGAGGAGGCACTTTACGAAATTTTGACGAAACCGAAAAACTCTTTGATCAAACAGTATCAGGCACTTTTGGGTGTGGAGGGAATGGAACTTGCTTTTGAAGAGGAGGCGCTACTGGCCATCGCCAAAGTAAGCTTCCAGGCAAATGAAAGAACCGAAGATATAGGTGCCAGACGCCTGCATACCGTCATAGAAAAAGTACTTGAAGAGGTGAGTTTTAAAGCAGATGAGTATAATGGTAAAACTTTTACGATAACTGCCGATTATGTACATGAGAAGCTCGATGCTATCGTAGAGAACGAAGATGTCGCAAGATACATCCTCTAACGAAACGAAAGCGGGCTTCGTAGCCGTTGTAGGAAGGCCAAACGCCGGAAAGAGTACGCTGCTCAACTGGCTTGTGGGCGAAAAACTCGCCATGGTCAGCAAGAAGGCTCAGGCTACAAGAAAACGGATGAACATTATCGTTATGCACGATGATGCTCAGATAATATTTGTCGATACGCCCGGAATTCATGAAAAAGAGCGCCTTTTGAACAAATTCATGCTTCAAGAGGTTTTCAAGGCTATCGGCGACTGTGATCTGATTCTTTTTCTTGCGCCGGCGAAAGATAGCCTGGAACACTATAGGAAATTTTTGGAGATCAATTCCAAAAATCGTCCCCATATAGTCGTTTTGAGTAAAATCGACGAGGTGAGCAGCGAAGATCTTTTAAAAAAAATAGACGAGTACAAAGAGTATCAGCAGAGTTTTCTTTCACTGGTGCCCGTTTCGGTCAATAAAGATATCGGTAAAAAGGAGCTTTTGGACGAGATAGTCAAATATCTTCCAAACTCTCCATGGCTATATGACCCGGATCTTTTAACGACCACCAACATAAGGGAGATTTACAAGGAGCTCATAAGAGAGTCGATCTTTGAAAATCTAAGTGATGAGATACCCTATGAAACGGATGTGATCATCGAAAAGATCGAAGAGTTTCCGAATCTGGAGAGAATCAGTGCGACTATAGTCACGGAGAAAAAGAGCCAGAAGATGATTATAGTCGGCAAAGGCGGCTCGACGATTAAAAGGATCGGGCGGGATGCCAGAATGAAAATCGAAAACTTTTGCGGGAAAAAAGTATACATTGAGCTCTTTGTCAGCGTAAAAAGCGGCTGGTCGAAAACGAAAAAGTCACTGGGTGAAATAGGCTATCACTTCGAATAGCCGACATCACCACGATAAATGGCTTTTTTTCGTTATTTTTAAACTGGTCTTTAAGTTAAGCTAGGATAGAATATTTAAAAGTAAATATTATAACTGATATCACATCTGTATCCTTTTTGTTTCAATTCTAACGTAAGGTTATGGATTTTGTGGTCATTCAAATCAAAACATGAGGTTTTGTAATGTTTAAAACATCGTCGGAAAGAAGCGGAAATATAGGGTATAACAAAATCGTTTCGGTTAATGCCTATCAAGATGTATATTACCAGTTTCAAAACAATTCACTCCAAAAACTGGAAAAACTGCAATACGATAAAAGAAACTTCGTAGTTTCGACAATCGATTCGAAAGATTTCATCTCTTCGATCGTAGAGATCAGCGTAAATATTCCCCCGGAAGATCTGCAGGATGCGATCGAACTCAAAGCGTATGATGACCTTGGGCTCGATCAAGCGGTCGAATATATAATAAGATACTTTGAAATACCCGGCCGTAAAACGGACAAGCTCCGCTCTTTTCACGTTTTTGTAGCAGAACCTGAGGTTATTCACGAAGTTTTCGACCCTGTCAGACAGCAGGTGAAGTATATCGACTATATCTACCCAAAACCCTATCTCATACAAAATATATACGATAAAGAGATACTTGAAGCCTACGGTGTCCACGGATATCTCTATTTCCAAAAAGAGGATGCATTTTTGGCACTTTTCAAGGATGGAGAGTATATATATTCGAAATCTTTGAAGTACTCTTTTGAAAACATATATGAAAGGTTTTGTGAACTCTACGGTGAGCGTGTTGATGAAGCGGCTTTTTACGAGATGCTTCAAAACGAAGGTTTGAAGACGTCGAATCTCGATTATCAAGATCATCTCATGAAGCTTTTCAGTGAGATCTTTCTTTATGTAAACGATATTCTGATTTATGCCAAAAGAGCCTTCGAAATAGAAAAGATAGATGTTTTTTATACAGGATCGGAAACGGGACCCGTATTGGGGCTGAACGAATATGCTCATACCTATCTTGGGATAGAAGCCAACGATTTCGATTTCGACTACGAAATGGAAAAGGGTGACTGGTATGTAGATCAGTTCCATTTTCTCTCCGTTCTGGAAGCCATAAAAAATATAGAAGGAGAAGAGAGCCCCAACTTCACCATCTTCTTCCGCCCTCCTCCTTTTGTAGCAAGGCGGAGCGGTCAGTTCATCATTACGACGGCTGCAACGATTGTTTTGGCACTCTCTCTTCCCGTATACAACTACACATACGATACCTATGTAAAAATCACCAACGACCGACTCAAAAAAGAGGAGGCGAGGCTGGATGAACTTGTTACATCGATAAAGAGTGAAATAGCATCACTTCAAAAACAGAAAGATGATATCCTTGCAAGAATCAAAGATGAAAACGACCTTTTTGAAAAGAAGAAAAAGATTCTGGCCGCAATCTACGATAAAAAAGTGAACTATCCTATGAAAGCCAAAACCATCGTAGGCTTTGGCAACAATATGACCAAATTCGGTGTCAGAGTCACCAAAATTGTCGACGATGACAACCTTTTCATTCTCTCCTTGTATTCTAAAAGTGATAAACAGATAACTCGGTTTATCAAGTTTTTGACCGATACATATGAAAACAGGATTCATACGGACATAGAGAAAATATACAAAGATGAAGAGACCGGGATTTATCACGGTGATCTGAAGGTGACGGTACTATGAAAATAATAGAAGATATGCTGGAAAAGCTGGACAACTACTTCGAAGAGAAGAAAGAGAGTGAGTTTTACCTGATGGTTCTGGCTGTCGTAGCCGTATTCGGACTCATATCATACTCCTATCTCATACCTATAACCGAGAAGGAGTTGAGAAAAGATTTGAGTATCCAAAAAGAGCTTGAAAGGAAGATAAGAGAGGAAGAGAGATATCTCGCTTCCGTAACGGTCAATGGAGATCAAAGATTTAAAATCAAAAAACTACAGAGCGAGATTGCAGGTCTGAAAACGCGATATAGTGACCTCAAAGAGATAAACGAATACTCCGACTATCAGATTCAGACATTGTCCGAACTCCTCTTCAACGACAAAAACTGGGCCAAATTTCTCGATTCGATCGCTCTTAAAGCGAAGAAGAACAATATCGATATCTCTTTGATCTCCAACAAGTTCATCAACAACAAGGATAGCTTCGGACATGTACTTGAAATCGGCGTCGATTGCGAGGGAAGCTATAGGAACATGATCAGATTCATGAATGAGATTGAAGAGAGTGAACTTGTAGTCGATATTTACAATATCCAGTTAGAGAGTAACAGAACCATAAATGCAAACTTCAAGGTGTCGGTATGGGGAATAAACTATTAATGAAAAGAGCAGCTCTTTTGCTATCAATTACGGCATTGTCATATGCAGATATCACGATCAACGATATCGACAAACTCGTAAACGATATCAAAATGGAGCGCGTCGGTCTTAAAGACCGGGAGATACGGAGTGCAAAAGATCCTTTTATCTATCCAAACGGAGTGTTTAAACGGGTTTTTTACGGTAGTGATACAACAAAGAAAAAACGCCGATACCGCTTTGTATTGAGTGCAATA
>JALSPH010000213.1 GCA_026986055.1 Campylobacterales bacterium | reverse complement strand
AAATTTCGAAATCTCTCCCGATGGCGTCGAGAGTATGGGACGAGGCCTTATGGCAGAGAAGTTCGCCACCGTTATGAAAGTAAAATCGCCGGCTTTTCGCAGAGTTACGCCCCACGGTATAGAGAGCATAAGGGCGAAAGAGGCTCTCTACAAAGAGAATAGAAGCCTGCTTTTCAGCAAAGATGTGAAACTCACACGCGAAGATGGGTGGATAGTTTCGACCCAAAAACTCTTTTACGACTTCAAAAAGAGAGTCTACACCACAAAGGGTCTACCCTTCGTCGCCTTCTACGGGAAGAGTGTCATAGAAGGGAAAAATATGTTTTATTATCAAAAAAGTGGTAAAATCATGGCCGATTCGATAAAGGCCAGAATAGCTGAAGAGGATATATAGTTGAAAAAGATTTTGACGACACTTTTTTGTACCGTTTTCGCACTCGTGGCGGCTGAGAATGTCGAAATAACCGCCGACCATTTCGAAGCCGACCAGGCGAAGAGGGTAACGGAGTTTAGCGGAAACGTCCATATGAAAAAAGGTAGCGACGAGCTCAACGCATCGAAGGTGCTGGTATTTTTCGATGAGAAGAGAAAACCTCTGCGATATGAGGCTATAGGCAACAGCAGTTTTGTGATATATATGGAAAATGGCCGCTACTACAGAGGAAAAGCCCAGAAACTCGTATATTTCCCCACCAAAGAGATATATGAGTTGTATGGCGACGTAGTTTTGAAAGAGCCGATGCTCGATAGAACCATAATGGGCGAAAAGGTGATCGTGGAGAAGGTAAGCGGGCGCGCGAACGTGGAGGGCGGTGAAGACAAACCTGTAAAATTCATCTTCAAAGTGGAGGAGCCAGATGGCAACAAGAGTCGTTGACGCCTCCTTCATAACATCTGCGAGCAAAATAGAGGAAGCTCCCGCCGAAGGGGTGGGTGAGGTGGTATTTCTTGGGCGAAGCAATGTAGGCAAAAGCTCTCTTCTGAACTCGATAACCCATAGAAAAAATCTTGCCAAAAGCTCATCCACTCCCGGAAAAACGAGGCTTATCAACTATTTCGAAGTGATATACAAAGATGACGAAGATGGTTCCAAATATAAGATACACTTCGTAGACCTGCCGGGATTCGGTTATGCAAAAGTCTCCAAAAGCATGAAGAACGAGTGGCAAAAGAGTCTTAACGAATTCATTAAAAGCCGCAGAACGATACGCCTTTTCGTCCATCTGCGCGACGCAAGACATCCAAAGGAGCAGATAGACGAGGATGTAAAGAGATATATAGAGGGGTTTATGGGACCCGACCAGTGCTATCTGGAAGTTTTTACCAAGGTAGATAAACTGAACCAGAAAGAGATTTCGAAGCTGCTTAGGGAATTTCCCGGTGCCATTCTTGTTTCAAACCTCAAGAAGAGGGGAGTGGAGAAGGTGGAGAGGCTGATATTCGATATTGCCGTAGGAGGCAAGGAGTGTCGGTAAGATTTTCCAAACCGGTTCTTACCGATATCCCCAGAATGCAGGAGATCGTTAAAAGGGAGGTTCAAGAGGGGATAATACTTCCAAGAAGCGACGACGAACTGGCTACGAACATCCGCTCCTATACTATCGCTACAGATGATGAGAGCGGTGAGTTGCTGGGGTATGTCGCACTGCATATCCACTCCATGCGCCTTGCCGAGATAAGAAGCCTCATAGTAAAAGAGGGGCATCGCCACAGAAAGATCGGAAGCAGACTTGTGAACGAGGCTGTAGAGGAGGGGCGCAGGCTGAAGGTGAAAGAGGTGCTGGCACTCACATATATGGGTAGTTTTTTCGAACGTTTGGGTTTTACCGAGATTCCGAAAGAGACGATTCCCGAACATAAAATCTGGGCGGACTGTATCAAATGCAAATATTTTCCGGTGTGCAACGAGATATCATTGATAAAAAGACTCTGACACGCTTTTTTCTCGCTCTTTTTATACTTATCTACCCATCTTTGGAGACGGTGTATCCGCTGCTGCCGCCGCTTCTAGGGTTTGTCTATCTGCAGTGGCGAAATGCCGTAAGAAAAAAAGATTATACGTTGGCCGCCTTATGGATGCTTTATGCTTTGATTTTCGAGTCTGTATGGGGTTTGCCCCTATACGGTATCTGGAGCGTTATGATAGCTATGTTCGTCGTTTTCGATGCGAAAATCACTAAAACCTTCCATATCGATCTTCTTGTAAAGATATTGAGCGTTGTGCTGTTCGATCTTCTCTATTTTGCCTTTCTTTCCGGTTACGGCAGTTTGATGAATGAGAAGTATATAGATCCGGGTGCGATTTTGCTCTACTACTTTGCGGCCGATATTTTGGGGGTAATACTCTTTTGAAGGTAAAAATTGTCGTCGCTCTTTTCATGCTGGTCTGGGCAATACTGCTTGTAAGGGTATACCAGCTCACCGTCAAGTCCAACACCTATTACGAGACACTCGCTACGCAGAACATAGTGAAGAAGGAGTGGATCCTTCCGGTAAGGGGGGAGATACTCGATATCGCCGGAAAGCCTCTTGCTATAAACAAGATCGGCTTCAAGATTTTGATAGACGCCCATCTTGGCTCCAAAAAGAGATCGGCCGAGCTTCAGCGCGCTCTTGGTGAGATAGTGAGCCGTTTTCCGGACCAGAATATCAGTAAACTGGAAAGAAGATACAGAAGGAAAGATTCGCCGTATAGACACGAACCTATAGTGGTTATCCCTTTTCTTCCATATGAGAAGGTGCTTCAGCACTACACGGCTCTTTCGAGAAAAGAGCATATACATATAAAGCCTACGACGAAACGTTACTATCCGTACGGCTCTATGACCGCCCATGTCGTCGGATTTGTGGGAAAAGCGAACGAAAAGGATATGGCTGCCGACGATGTCGTGAAGCTGACGATGATTACGGGCAAGAGCGGTCTGGAGAAGTACTACAACAGATTTTTGGAGGGAGAGCCCGGATACAAAAAGATAAAGGTAAGCGCTTTCAACAAACAGATAGGGGTGTTGGAGACGGTTCCTCCTAAAGAGGAGAGAGATCTTAGGCTAAATATTGATATGAGGCTTCAGGAGTTCATCTCCAACCTTTTCGAGAGTCAGCACAAAGCCGGAGCCGTTATAGTCATGCGTACGGACGGTGCTATCATAAGTGCCGGAAGTTACCCCGCATACAACCCGAACGATTTCGTCAGCGGCATTAGCCGTAAAGAGTGGAAAAAGCTTATCGAAGATCTCCAGCACCCGTTCACGAACAAACTTATACACGGCCTCTATCCTCCCGGATCGGTCATCAAGATGGGGGCCGCTTTGGCTTTTATAGACTCGAAAAAGGTATCTCCCTATACCAAGTTCTACTGCAACGGCTCTATCGAGCTTGGCAAACACCGCTTCAGATGTTGGAAAAGCTCCGGTCATGAAGAGACAGATATGATAAAGGCTATAAGGGAGAGTTGCGACGTATACTTCTACAAAGGGAGCTTGCTTGTAGGTATCGACAAGCTTGCCCACGATCTTAGGAGTATGGGATTGGGGGAAAAAAGCGGCATAGACCTTCCCAACGAATTTATAGGTGCGGTTCCGGACAAAGTCTGGAAGATGAGCAAATATGGGCAGCCTTGGTATATGGGAGAGACGCTCAACGCTTCGATCGGGCAGGGGTATCTGCTGGTAACACCTATGCAGATCGCAAGGTTCACTGCCCTGATGGCAACAGGGAAGCTGCCAAGGCCCTATCTGGCATATTCACTAAAGGATAAGAAGGTCGAGCCGGAACTCGAAGATGTTCTTACTCCTCGTCAAAAGAGAGTGCTGCCTCTTGTCCAAAGGGCGATGTACGAAGTTTGCAACCATCCGAAAGGTACCGCATACGCGGCATTCAGAGGAGTTAAAGTAAAAGTGGCAGGCAAGACCGGTACGGCGCAAGTTATTGGTATCCCTCAGGAGGAGAAGAAGAGGATGAAGGAGTCGGAGCTCGCTTATTACCACCGCTCCCATGCATGGCTCACCACATACGCTCCATACAGAAGACCGAAGTTTGTAGTGACCATCCTTGTAGAGCATGGGGGCCACGGCGGCTCATCTGCCGGCCCGATAGCCAAAGAGATATACAACTGGCTCGTCGACAACGGCTATATGAACAACTGACGGTTACGCCGTAAACGAGTTTTGAAGAAATATCGCAAGCAGTATCAGCAGCATAACTCCTGAAGCTTTCGAGTATAGTCTGTTTGCCGTTATGAATACCAGCATCAACGTTACGCCTATCATCAGTAGTATATCGAACGAACTTGTAGCAAGATTTATCGAAAGAGGTTTGGTCATGGCAGCTGAGCCGAGGACAACGGATGTGTTGGCCATATTGGAGCCTATGATGTTACCTATGCTCATATCGGCTTTCCCTTTCCTGGCTGCTTTTATACTGACCACAAGCTCAGGAAGGCTAGTGCCGAATGCAATCAGCAGCAAGCCTATGATCCATTCGCTTATACCGAAGCTTTTTGCTATATTTGCCGCACTCTCGATTGCAAAATCGGCTCCACCGACTACCAGAACGAAGCCTGCTACCAAAAAGCCAAGAGTTCTGCCCCATCTGAAAGGCTCCTTTTTTAGCTCTTCGTCTATTTCGGCTATCTCCTCTTCTCCATGGGATTGGATGAGAAAAAGTACGTAAGCCCCCATCATCGCAAAAAGCAAAAAGCCGTCAACTCTCGAGAGCGATCCGTCCATCACCATTAGAGGGAAGATGATGACTGGAAAAAGGAGCCATGCGCTATCTTTGCCGAAGAGGTCTCTATCCGGAGCGATTTTGGTGGCTATCAAAAAGACTAGACCCAAAACCATGGCTATATTCATGATATTTGAACCAATGACGTTGGCTACGGCCATCTCGCTCTGCCCTTTGAAGCTTGCGGAAATGCTTGCCGCCATCTCCGGAAGGCTGGTTCCAAGAGCCACAAGCGTAGCGCCTATGATGAATTCGCTGATATTGTAATGCAGTGCGATCCGTTCGGACTCTTTTATGATCACTTCGGCACCCCATATAAGAGCTGCCATACTTATAACGAAAATTACAAAATCCACATCTACTCCTCTTCATTACGTGTTATGAGACTATCAGGAAGCGAAAAAGCTCTTATCACCTCCTCCTCTTTTTTACGCATCTGACCGCTATCCGTTTCATGGTCGTATCCGAGTAGATGCAAAAGTCCGTGTATGAAAAGAAGGGCAATCTCGTCATCGAGCGAGTTTTGGTATTGGCTCGCTTTGTCTGCGGCGTACTCTACGCTTATTACGATCTCTCCAAGCGGAGCGAAGGGTACACTCTCGAGAGGAAAACTCAGAACATCCGTAGGAGAGTCTATGCCTCTATGCTCAAGGTTCATTCGCCTTATAGTATCGTTGTCCGTCAACAGAAGTTCCACATCTTTGTCGGTAAGATAGTGGGCTATCTGTTCGAGTAGATTTTTGTTCGGCAGATATCCGGTTTCATTGGTTATTTCAATCATAGGGGCGATTTTATCGAAACTTTGATAAAATCTGCCATCGATTACGGAGGTTTTGTATGAAAAAGGCTGTTGTGATACTAAGCGGCGGTATGGATTCGACCACGGCTGCATATATAGCCAAAGATAGAGGCTACGATATAGTAGCTCTTCACTTCGACTACAGGCAGAGAACGCAAAAAAGGGAGAGAAAAGCGTTTGAAGAGATATGTGATGCGCTCGGAGTATCCCAAAGGTACGTCATTGACCTCCCTTTCTTTGAAACGATAGGCGCTTCGGCACTGACCGACAGAGCCATAGAGGTTCCTACCGGCGGTCTGGAAGAGGGGGTGCCGGTGACGTATGTCCCTTTCAGAAACGGAATATTTTTGAGTATAGCGGCGGCAGTTGCGGAAAAAGAGGGTGCCGAAGCTCTTTTTATAGGTGTAGTCGAGGAGGATAGCAGCGGCTATCCCGACTGTAGAGAAGAGTTCATAGCTGCGATGGAGAGGGCTCTGAATTTAGGCACCAAAGAGGAGACGAAGATAAAGATAGAGACTCCTCTGGTTCATCTTAAAAAAGAGGATATCGTAAAAACCGCAAGAGATTATGGAGTGCCGCTAGAGCTTACCTGGAGCTGCTACAGTGACGAGGAGGAGGCGTGTGGCGTATGCGACAGTTGCAGGCTGAGGCTGAAGGGTTTCAAGAAGGCCTCTATGAAAGACCCCCTGAAGTATCGTAACTTTTGAGGTGCCTTTAAGGGGCCTTTCTATGCGCCTTTGGTCAATCTTCCGTGAAGTTTTTTCTTAAATGTTGGTGGCATCCTACGCACTGGTTGAATATACCGGTATAGGCTGCCGCGATTTTGCTGAAATCGTGTGAAGTGTTGATCTGGTCGCTCATCATATTTATATATTTATTTATCCGTTCAGCACTGCTTTTGGCCAGGTATGCGGCAAATTTCGGATCGTCCGGCAACTTCTTTTTCAGTATCTCGCCGTGCCTTTTGAAAAAGTTTCTCTTCGCCTGTCTTATCACGCGTACACCTATCTCGATCTTCTCTCGTTTGTTGTAGATGATCCCTTTTTGGATCTGGTCTAGGCCGGTAGCGAACTTTCTCATCGTATTTTTGAGTCTCGTATTTGATGCAAGGTCGCTTTTTGAAACTTCGGCTGCCGAAAAGGATACAGCCAGCATAGATGCAAGGAGAATTGAAAAAGTTTTGCTCATCGATATTCCTTTAATGTTTGGTAGCTAATATAATTATCGGCTTTTTCGTCGAAATTGTAATCTCTATTCGATAAAACTTATCTGATAGAGCAGAATTTCGTTTCGCTGATATCGCTCCAGGGACGTATGAGGGAGTAGTAGCTCTCCATAGAGTCGAAAACACGTTTGAAATCTTCACTCTTTTTGCTCTGCTCATTTGCCACTTCAAGCAAAGCTTTTTTTGCGGCTTCTATGATTTGAGGCGGAAAGTCGCGGATCTCGATATCCATCGATTTCAGCTCTTTGAGCGCTTTTGCATTTTTGTCCATGAACTCATGGTACATCTGCGATGTCATAGCTTCCGATGCGTAACGTATGATCTCTTTATGCTCATCGCTCAGTCTGTCGAAACGGGCTTTGTTGAATGTAAGCTCCAGAATGGAACCGGGTTCATGCCACCCTGTATAGTAGTATTTGGCCACCTTGTAAAAGCCCATCTTTATGTCAAGAGCCGGTCCTACCCACTCCGTAGCGTCTATCGTGCCTCTTTCGAGCGCCGTATAGATTTCACCTGCAGGAAGAAGTATCGGATTTACTCCAAGTTTGGCGAATACCTCCCCTCCAAGACCGGGGATTCGCATCTTGAGCCCTTTTAGGTCCTCGAGCGACTCTATGGGCTTTCTGAACCACCCTCCCATCTGAACGCCCGTATTTCCTCCGATGAACGGATATAGGTTGTATTTTGCATAAAGCTCTCTCCACAACTCGTATCCGTCTCCATAGTTCATCCAGCAGCTGAGCTCGTTGGCGGTCATGCGCAAAGGTGCACCGCTAAAGAGGGCGAAAGCGGGGTTTTTCCCTTTCCAGTAGTATGGCCCGGAGTGGAAACCGTCGATCTGTCCGCTGCTTGTGGCGTCAAAAACGGCAAGAGCCGGTACCAGAATGTTTTTTGGGTATATCTTTATCTCCAGCGATCCACCGCTCATGCCATTTACCATTTCCGCGAAACGCTCCACTCCCGTTCCCATTATGGGAAAGTGGGCCGGCCAACTTGTAGCTATTTTCAATTTTACTTTTCTCTGCCTATTTATGTTGAAATCTTTTTTCCCCTCGATCTGCTCGCGTGTGCAACCGCCAAGCAGAGCTGCGGTACCGGCCGCCCCCGCGCCTATGAGAAAGTCTCTTCGTTTCAAAATATCTCCTAATATAACGGTAACGTCGTTTATGAAATTATATCACTGCACTTTGCAAAAAGAGGTAAACGTATAATTTAGGCATGGAGTAAATGTTACTTTAATAAGGAGTGGCAGTAGAAAGAGAGTCAAACTCGCGATTTGAGACGAAAAAATCTCGGCCAAAAACCGCGTCTGCCCGTAAGGGCAAGCTTTAGTGCCACAGCGGCTAGCGTAGGTTCTGGAGCATTGCTTCAGAACCGTTTCTCGCTCATAACCGTGCGCTAAGCGTACGTCTGCCCGTAAGGGCAAGCTTTAGTGCCACAGCGGCTAGCGTAGGTTCTGGAGCTTTGCTTCAGAACCGTTTCTCGCTCTTTAATGATAGAACGCGGCAATA
>JALSPH010000212.1 GCA_026986055.1 Campylobacterales bacterium | reverse complement strand
CTTCACTACTCTTGCCGCCGCCAGAGTCTCGGCCGCCGCCATTCGAGAGATCAGAGAGGATGGCGCTTTGGAGCCAAGAGCCATACAGGATTATTTGAGCGAGTGATGCGTGGCGACCTTGTATACTTCGTGCAGACCGATACGACCGTCGGTTTTCTCTCTCGCTCTGCAGAGCGTCTTGCCCGTATAAAGGGTCGTCCTTCGCAAAAACCTTTCCTAAAAGCGATAGCGAGGCTTTCAACTCTCGGTGAGATAGGCAGAGTGCCTCGCAAATTTAGAAGAGAGATCAGAAGAAGCAGGGGCAGCTCATATATTTTACCAAACGGACAATCTTTCAGGCTGGTCAGAGGGGAGCATCTAGATTTCGTAAAGAGGTTTGAGTGGTGCTACTCCACTTCGGCTAACAGGCACGGCGAACCTTACGATGAGAAGTATGCAAGAGAGGCTTGCGATGTTGTGGTAGAATCTAAAGATGGGTTTCATGCTGCCGAGCCATCCAGAATTTGGAGAGTTGCAAGAAGAAAGAGGGTGAAAGTAAGATGACAAGAGTCGTAACGATGCTTCTTTTCGGGCTCCTTTTCTGGATGGCTTTCGACTTCATCTTCTATGCGGGTCTGATGGTCAACTACATCAAGACTTACAATATAGCTATATTTTTCAACGAATTTTTTGTCGATAATCAGCTATGGTGGCTCTGGATACCCGGCACTCTGCTTTATGGAGCTGTTTTCATGGTAAAAAATATTAAAACTAAAAAAGCTTTTTTCTATCTTCTATCTTTAACTATAGCGGCTCTGCCGTGGATTCCGGATTTTGGGGAGCAGATCGGTAAAGCACTTTTTTCGAAAAATGGTGTTAATTATAGTTTTGACCATACCAAGGTAGAGAATGTTACTCTTCTTTACTCCGGGAGAGGGTACGATTATATTTTGCTGAATAAGAGAAGAGGAGCAGTGAAATATCCAACCTCCTATCGTACGAATTGAAATTATAGTTATGTAACAAAAGAGTTTCTAGATTTCCCATTTTAATATGAGACGTACATTTCGTCTGCACGCATTTCACGATATTTTCTATTCATCAATATTACTGTTTTCTTTTCCGGTACTTTCCTACCGGCAATATACCCGATAATTTCTCCATTACTGTTAAACTTAGGTTTTATCCATACGATAACCCAGTAGTATTTGCCGTCTTTGCGCATATTCTTTACATACCCTTGCCACATCTCTCCACGTTTTATAGTTTCCCACATCGTTTTGAAAGCGGCTTTGGGCATATCGGGGTGGCGGTTTATGTTGTGAGGAGAGCCTATGAGCTCCTCTTTTGTATAGCCTGTCATTTCTCGGAATTTACGATTTGCATATGTGATTATTCCAAATGTATCGGTCTCCGTAATCATAACTCCACCATCAAATATAACTTCTTCATCCACAGGTTTAGGTTTTATTATTTTCTCTTTTGTCAACAAGTTCGTTATCGTCCTCACGGTAATATGTCTCTTTTTGCATGAAATATTTTGAAACATATTATACCAATTTACATTTAGAATTCAAAATAAATATTTTTTATTATAGAAATGAAAAAGTGGCATATATTGAAATGGACTTGAAATGAAAAAATATTGATTGAGTTTTTTTTGGAGTAAAAGAAGATCTATTTATAGAGTTAAATTGCTTTTGTGATAGTGTTAAAAATATCAGAGAGGAGGGTCCGTTTTCAAGATGAACTTTCCAGCTCCAACTTACGTCTATATTGGACTTCGATATTTTTTATATCTTGTTTATTGGGTACTTTTCTGCCCGCGATGTATCCGACAATGTTTCCATCACTGTCCAGCTTAGGCTTTATCCATACTACAACCCAGTAGTATTTGCCGTCTTTGCGCATATTTTTGACGTAACCCTCCCACATATCGCCGCGCTTGATGG
>JALSPH010000211.1 GCA_026986055.1 Campylobacterales bacterium | reverse complement strand
AGGTCTGCAATTTTGAAACCATTTTTAAGCGCAAAAAGGTTCGCAGCCTCTATGACGGGCCCGTCGGCCACCGGGTCCGAAAAGGGTATGCCAAGCTCCAAAGAGTCCACGCCCGCCTCTTTCAAAGAGAGCGCCAAATCTACCGTAAAGTTTTTATCCGGATATCCGGTCGTGATATATGCAACAAGTTTTTTCAAGAGTTATCCTAAGTTGGGTACAAGCAAAATTTTCGGGTCTATATCTTCAAGTTCACCGTCACTGGAGATTTCAGAATACCAGGAGCGAAACTGGTCGCTTACAAGCAAAAGCCAATCTATAAGCTCCTCCGAAACCAGCTCCGGCTTTTCTCTTACTCGCTCCATCGTCTCTTCGGCAAGCTCCGAGAGTAGATGAATCCTATCTAGCTTCAAAAATGAGGAGGCCGACTTTATATTGTGAAAGATTCTGAAAAGTTCGTTGATCTTCTCTTCCCGTACCTCTTCATTTTCCAAAGAGATTATCGTAGGCTCCATAACTTCGGTCATAACGTCGAAATGGTCCAGAAACTCGTCTACTATGTCGTAGTCAAACTCACGCTCCAGCCGGCTTCTGACACCCATTTACGCCTCCTTGATGATTGCAATTATACCATTTTTTGGATAAAATCGGTCCTAATTAGCTTTGAAGTAAAAGAGGGGAACAGATGCGAAAAAGCGAAACCGTAACTTCTATAAAGAGTGCAAAAGGGAGCCGTAAACTTACGATGATAACGGCATACGATGCTCTTTTTGCATCCCTCTTTTGCAAAGAGGTAGATATGATACTGGTCGGAGACAGCCTGGGTATGAGCTTTTGCGGCGAGCCGGACACCCTCTCCGTTACGATGGAGCAGATGATCTACCACACGAAAGCGGTCTGCAACGGTGCCCCGGAGAGTTTTGTGATATGCGATATGCCTTTCGGTTCAACGAACACGAAAGAGCAGGCACTCGAAAATGCGGTAGAGATCTTCAGAAAGACGCGAGCAGATGCGGTTAAAATCGAAGGCGGCGCAGAGAGAGCAGAGCTTGTAAAGCATCTGTGCGACAACGCCATAGCCGTCATGGGGCATGTAGGGCTGATGCCCCAGTCAGTCCGCTCGGAAGGGGGCTACAAAGTACAGGGAAGAGATGAGAAGAGCTTTGAAAAGGTCCTTTTTGACGCAGCCGCCATAGAAAAAGCGGGTGCTTTCGCAATAGTCGTTGAGGGGGTTACTCCCAAATTGGCCGAAGCTGTGACAAGAGAGCTATCTATCCCGGTAATAGGCATAGGGGCGGGGGCTTGCACCGACGGGCAGGTTTTGGTCTGGTCCGATATGCTCGGTTTTTATGAAAGTTTCAAACCGAAATTTGTAAAACGCTACCTTGAGGGTGCTAAACTGGTAAAAGAGGCAGTGGCAAAGTATACCGAAGAGGTGAAGAATGGACGCTTTCCGGCAAAAGAGCACACATACGGCTCAAAGAGTAGTGAATGCTAAACGGTGAAAAGTCGGAAAAGATAGAGATGCAGTTTATCACCCACTCCCCACTTTGGACACCGTGGTGTTTACCGGAGGCAAAATACAAAAGCCACGCCAGCGTGGCGAGCCCGCTGCTGAAGCGGACTCAGCGTCAGCGTAGGTACTGTAGCTTTGCTGCAGTACCGTGTTTGCCGGAGGCAAAATAAAATGCAACGGATGGTAGAAATAGAAAAGTTCGAGCACGAAAACAGCTTCGAAGCATCTCTTCGTCCGAGCGTTTGGGACGAGTATATAGGGCAGGAGAAGATAAAAAAGAACCTACGAGTCTTCATAGAGGCGAGCAAAAAGAGGGGCGAAGCGCTCGATCACGTTCTCTTCTTCGGCCCTCCCGGCCTTGGCAAGACGACTCTGGCCTACCTGATATCCCACGAGATGGAGAGTGCCATAAAGGTCACTGCCGCACCTATGATAGAGAAGAG
>JALSPH010000210.1 GCA_026986055.1 Campylobacterales bacterium | reverse complement strand
GCTCTGATTTCTGCTGCAAGCAGGTTCATTATGATCCCATCTTTGTCGGTGCTCCATACGGAAGCGTCAAAGCGCAGGAAACTTGCCCCGGCACTCTCCTCGCCTCCAAAGCCGAGCCATCCGTTATATAGCCCATCCACGAACCATTTGAATCCGACCGGAACTTCGTAAACCTCCCTTTCAAGGCTTTTTGCCACTCTATCTATCATCGAGCTGCTTACAAGAGTCTTGCCTATTTTGAGGCTTTTTGGCCATGAACGGTTTGTAAAAAGGTACCAAACAGCGACGCTCAGATAGTGGTTGGGGTTCATCAGGCCGCCGTAGGGCGTCACTATACCGTGCCTGTCTGCGTCCGTATCGTTTCCGAACGCAATGTCGTACCTCTCTTTGAGCTTTACAAGAGAGGCCATAGCCCAGGGTGAAGAGCAATCCATACGGATCTTCCCATCGTGATCGAGAGTCATGAAGGAGAATGTGGGATCTACATATGGGTTGATTATATCCATATCAAGATCGTAAACCTCATTTATCTTCTTGTAGACTCCTATCGAGGAGCCGCCGAGAGGATCGGCAGCCAGTTTGAGACCTGAACGGGCTATAGCCTCCATATCGACGATATCTCCAAGCGCCTTGACGTATGGAGTGATGAAATCGTACCTCTTTACAAACCTCGATCCGATTGCCTCTTCATAGGAGGGAACATCCAGGTTTTCTACTCCATCTTCCATTATTTCGTTGGCTCTCTTCTCTATTTGAGCGGTCACATCGCTTTCGGCAGGCCCTCCGTTTGGCGGATTGTACTTGAAACCGCCATCTTCGGGAGGGTTGTGCGAAGGTGTCACGACTATACCGTCGGCGAGCGGGCCTCGATTGGCATTGTGCTGCAAAATAGTGAACGAGATAAGGGGCGTAGGGGTATATTCGCCTGAAGCGGCCATGAAAACTTCGACACCGTTTGCGACCAGAACTCGCAGCGCACTCATCTGTGCCGGAGTAGAGAGAGCGTGGGTATCTATGCCGATATACAAAGGGCCTTCTATTCCATTCTCTCTCCTGTAGTCGCAGATCGCCTGTGTCATGGCTATGACGTGTGTTTCGTTGAAACTCTTTTTCAAAGAGCTCCCGCGATGACCGGAGGTGCCGAAACTTACTCTCTCTTCAATTTTTAACGGGTCTGGCTCGAGCTCGTAATAGGCCGAAATCAGCGCCGGAATATCCGTAAGCAGAGTTTTGGGTGCCGGTTTACCGGCGAGTTTATCTACCATTTTTATACCTTTGGCGCGCTTTTGTGCTCCATGATCCAGTGAAAGAACATCAACTGGGCGAAGAATGGGGCGAATATGTTGATCACCGGCAGAAAGTTAAGTAGAGATGCAAAGAGAGCGATACTCCATATCGTGTAACTGTGGTGGCGAAGGGTCTGGTAATCATCTTCGTTGCAATATAGTGTACATGTGCTTAGAAAGTAGGACTCCCTATAGAGCCATCCCCATAGAAAGAGCTGTACGAAAACGTTGGCAACGGGAATGAAGAGTATAGGAAAGAGCATTACGGAAAAGAGAATGAATAGTATGGAGTCTCGAAGAACGCTTATATGATGTTTTTTGCTTATTCCGCTTCCGCCTGTATCTATATGAGGGTAGTCCACCTCTTTTATCGCATCGAGAAAAGGTCTTCTGAAGTAGGAGATGACAAGATACAAAGAGAGTATGAATAGATTGTAGAAGAGGTAGAATGCGATAAGCCAGGCTATACCGTCGGCGACCGTCTGAAAAGGAAGAAGTGTCAGAAGCTTCTGTATCTGTTCGTTTACGACGTGCCAGTTCAAAAGAAGCACCAATGCCCATCCTGCCGAAAGTATCAAAAGAGTAGCGAATGTATAGAAGTAGTAGGTCTTCTCCTTGAATTTTCTTAAAATCGGAGGGCCTATCAGAGCGGTTATGATGGCAAATGTCACCAAAACGGCCACGAACCAGATAAAAAAGAGTATAAAAAGAGCCCCGTTGGCCTTCACTATGGAGAATGGAACCCAACTTATGATCTTGGAAGTTACCGATACGGCAAGATCCCAGTATATCCACCCTACCCCTATCCATACGACCATAAGCGGCAGTCCGATGCCGAGAGCGAGCTTCAAAACCTCCCAGCGTAGAATATCTTTTATACTTTTTAGGAAATAGCTGTTCACTTTCTTCATGCAAAAACCTTCATATACGTTATCGAAGGCTATTCTATCAAACTTCTCATTTACCTTAACTTGCAGTTCAGCGCTTTAAGAGGTGGGGTGTTGTAACATTGAGATCCTCATTGAAACAATTCCATATAAAAAGAGAGCCGATGAGACCACTCTTTATACTCCTCTTGTACGCTCTGGCACTATTTGCCTCACCTGTAGATTCACGCCTTGTAGGACCCGATGCGCTGATGAACTACGAGCGCTATCTTGCCATGTTGAAAAAAGATGGAAACGAGAGTGTAGAGGAGAAGTTGAAGCGCTCTTTGCTATACAAACTCATAAATATAACCAAGTACGCCAAAGAGGAGCCTCCCCAGACGGTAAACAGAGAAGATTTGAAGAGTTCGGAAGATTTTCTGGAGGCTTTCAAAATAGTCATAAAACAGGAAAGAGAGGTTGAGAAGCTAAAAGATTCACTTCGTGAGATTCAGGAGAGAGCCTCATATCTGAAAAGGAGGATCGAAACAGAAGATGAAAAGAGTTCCGTTCCCGGTGTAGAAGAGTTGCAATACGCCTTCTATTTTATGAGTGCCGATAAGCTTAAAAAGAGAGTGGAACTACTGAAAAAGGCGCTCATTCACAATGACGAAGCGGTAAGAGAGAGACTTCCTTACATAAAGTTCGATACCCAAAAGAGTCTCAAAAGAGAAGAGGAGCTCGAAAAGAGGCTCGAGTCTGCACGAATGAAACTGGAAAATCTGAAGATTGAAAGAGAGAGGCTTCAGCTTCTAGGCAGAGAAAAGAGGGCCGACTCTATGCAAAGAGAGATAGCAAAAGCCGAAAGCGACGTGGATAAAATTACCGAAGAGATTATAGACACAGAGTTGGTACGATATTTCAATGCACTCCAATCCAAAGATGCACACCTTTTCAAGATAGAAGAGAGAGTCGCGAAGCTTGTCGACACGCTCTCTGCCCGCGAGAAGAGCGCCTATCTTCCTCTACTCCGAAAACTTGGAGAGTTGAGCGCTCAAAGGCTCGGTAAAACGAGAATCCTTCTTCACCGCACAAAAGAGGGTATCGTGATGATCGAAAAAGATCTCTGGCAGAAGATGCAGATACCTCTCTTTACGATAAACGAAAAACCTATAAGCAGTTGGGACCTTTTAGTCGCCCTTTTCATTCTGGTTGCAGGCTTCACGATAGCGGGACTCTATAGACGTTATATACGTAGAATAACTGATACGTTCATAAACGTCACACCCTCCAATCAGATAATAGTCAGCAACCTAGGTTACTATCTGATTTTGACGATCGCCTTTTTCATAATGCTCAAAAGTATGGGGCTCGACCTTACATCTTTGACGTTGATAGCCGGAGCGCTCTCCGTAGGTATAGGTTTCGGCCTTCAAAATATAGTCGCCAACTTCATATCGGGAATTATCCTGCTTTTTGAAAAGAGTATAAAGATAGGCGACTTTCTTGAGATAAGCGACAAATTGAGAGGGCGTGTAGTGGATATTCATATGCGCTCCATCACGATAAGAACCAACGACAACATAGATATACTTGTCCCAAACCAGACCTTCATTCAAAACGATGTCATAAACTGGACTCTAAGCGACAGCCAGAGGCGAATGCGCATCCCTTTCGGGGTTGCGTACGGAACCGACATCAAAAAGGTTAAAACGGCCGTTTTGGAGGCTCTTCAGAACAGTTCGCTACACTTCATTCGCGACGATGATACGAAGCAGCCTCTTGTCGTAATGACGGAGATGGGAAACAGCAGCGTCAACTTCGAACTTTTCGTATGGGTGGAGGGAGACGAAACCCTGAAACCTTTGCGAACGGCCGACAAATTTCTCGTGCTGATATACAATACGTTGTATGAAAACGGTATCGAGATACCGTTCCCGCAACTCGACCTGCACGTTCGTGACATAAAAGACAAACTTGTAATAAAACAACAGGAGTGATAGGATGTACGTTTTTTCGGATGATAAGCTCTACAAAAAGGATGAGATAGAGCTTCAGGAGCACAAAAAGCAGATAATCTTCACCTCGATAGAGAATGAAGATATAATCGAATGGCTCAAATCCCACAACTTCCCGGAAAGTTTCATCGAAGATATCGAAAACGAAGATCAGAGCGTCGCCTACGAAGAGAACGAGAGTTTCAAGCTCGCCATTTTGAAATATTTTCAAAAAAGCGAAGAGAACGACCTTCTCTACAACGACTCCAACATCGCCATAATCATGCACGAGCAGAAGTTCATATTTCTCGCAAGGGAGAAGAAAATCGTAAAGTCGATAGTGAACAAACTATATAGAAGATTCAAGCCAAACGACTCTTTGGAGTATGTACTCTACCTCGTTATAGATATCATGGTCGATCAGACGATGAGTGTAATAGACCATATAGACAACAAGCTCGAGGAGATCGAAGATACGATTTTCAACGAAACTCTCGACGAGCAGGAGGTGCAGAAAAACCTCTACTTCGCCAGACGCACGCTAAACCGTATAGCGAAGCTCTCGGTACAGCAAAACGACATAATAAACAAAATTTTCAACCACTTCCCCGTAGTGATGCGCAAAAAGCTCAAATATGAGTTCATCGACCTCAAAGAGCACCTCTCTTTCTTGATAAACGAGTCGAAGACATACCTCGATAGGACAGGATATCTGCAAAACCTCCTCATGGGTTTCTTGAGCAACAGAATGAACCAGGCTATGCAGCATCTTGCCGCCATATCTCTGATCTTTCTTCCATTGACCTTTATAGTCGGAAACTACGGAATGAACTTCAAATATATGCCGGAGCTCAGTTGGAAGTACGGTTACGAGGCGGTTTGGGGTATAAACATTCTCATAGCTTGGCTCATCTACAAGTGGCTCAGAAAAAAGAGATGGATCTAAAGCATAGTTCATTGTAAAAAATAATATTATTCACTTCCATTAATAATAACTCATTTTACTTTATGCTGTTATTGGCTATAATGCCGCTACAAAATTGAAGAAAGAAGGAGAACTGAATGAAAAAGATAGGAGCACTACTGCTTAGCGTTGCAGCGGCAGGTACGCTAACGGCATCGGAGTACAAATACTCCGTTACACCGATGTTCGGAGGAGTGGAACCGCTTAACAAAGAGTTCCTCGACGACTCTACGAGCCTTGGGGCGAGACTCGGCTACAACATAGACTCGAAGCAGACTCTGGAGCTCGGTTACGACTTCATGGACAGCATCGACTATAAAGATCTCGTCCCCGGCAGAGACACGGATTCGCATCAGATAACGGCCAACTACCTCTACCACTTCATGGAGCCAGGCGACAGAGTACGCCCATACCTTCTTGCGGGATTAGGAGTTCAAGACTTCACGAACAATACGGCAGGACTCAAAGATGGCGGCATTGGAAACCTGGGCGTGGGGTTGAAAGTTCTTCTAACCGAAGCGTTGGCGCTAAGACTCGAGGCTAGAGACTTCATAAGGTTCGACGACGGCGGACATACTCTCGCTTACACTGCCGGTCTTGCCATACCTTTCGGAAAAGTGGAAAAAGAGGCTCCCGCTCCGGTAAAAGCTGAAACTCCGGTAAAAGAAGCCGACAGCGACGGTGACGGAGTAGCGGACAAAGATGACAAATGCCCCGATACGCCAAAAGGTGTAGAGGTAAATCTCGACGGCTGCCCACTTGATACGGACGGTGACGGAGTGCCGGACTACAAAGATGAGTGCAGAGGCACGCCGGATGGAGTCAAAGTCGATGCCAAAGGGTGTCCTATAGATAGCGACAACGACGGCGTAGCGGACTTTTTGGACAAGTGCCCAGGCTCCAAAACCGACAAAGTCGACGAGCACGGATGTGCACTTGACAGCGACCGTGACGGAGTAGCCGACTACCTCGACAAGTGTCCGACGACTCCTGAAGGTTTCAAGGTCGATACTCAAGGTTGTGCCGTAGGATTTACTATGCATGTGAACTTCGCCACCAACTCCGCCAGGATAGAGTCGAAAGATACCCCTTACATCGACAAGCTCGTAGCCTATATGAAAGAGCATCCTCAAACCAAAGTGAGACTGGAAGGTTACACGGACAGCGACGGAAGTGCCGCATATAACCTCAAACTCTCCGCCAAGCGCGCCGAAGCGGTTAAAAAAGAGCTGATAGCCAGAGGCATAGAGGCATCAAGAATTACAACCAAAGCGTATGGGGAAGCAAATCCGGTAGCTTCCAACGATACGGCTGAAGGAAAAGCGAAAAATAGACGCGTCGAAGCGGTTATAATCCCTACTCAACGCTGATATCGAAGTCGTGCCTTCGGGCACGACTCTTTGCTTCTTGCAATTCAACCTTTAAAGACCCTGTTCGATAGATTCAACTTTCAGATTTCATCCTAAAAATTTCAACCTCTTCTTTAACATTTCGGCACATCTGCCGATATACCATAAAAGTTTTCCATTAGGGAAAAATATCATAGATGAAAGGAACGGAATGTTTTCAGGTGCGAAGGTGAAAAATTTGGAGGAGCGCATAGCCTTTTTGCAAAATGAGATCTCATCTTTAAAAGAGGAGAACGACTCTCTAAAAAGAGAGCTTGAAGTCTCCAGAACAAAAGAGCAGAGCCAATCTTCAAAAGATGACGCTATCATAAGAAAAGATCTTCTTAGAATTCTTATAGAGAGTTACGACGACGGTACCGACTTTCTGCAAAATTCGATCGAAGAGAACCTAACGATGCTCGAAGAGGGAGCCTCTTTGAACGAAAAAAATGCTCAAGAGGTTATGGAGATAGGTAAAAAGAGCGAAGAGGTTCTCTCTTCGATGGACAATATAGTACACAAATCTACAACTTTAAAAGATGACTCCGAAGCGTTGAACAACCATGTAACCTCAATAACGGAGATCATAAACCTCATTAAAGATATAAGCGATCAGACAAACCTTCTTGCTCTCAATGCCGCTATAGAGGCTGCCCGTGCAGGCGAACACGGTCGAGGTTTCGCCGTAGTGGCGGATGAGGTAAGAAAACTGGCAGAGCGTACCCAAAAGGCTACCCAGGAGGTCGAGATAAATATCTCCACACTCAAACAGAGTGCTTCGGCTATAGTGGAAGCGGGAGAGAGCTTTCAGAAAGAGGCGCATGAGGGTATGGAGATTTTGGATGATTTTAGGGATCGTACGGAAAAAATAGTTTCAAACTCCGAAGAGTTGAAAAGAATCATGGTCAAAATTTTGCGCGGTATGCAGGTGAGCAACGGAAAGATAGACCATATTCACCTGAAACTGCAAGGATACAACTCTATTTTACAGAACTCTCCGAGAGATATTCCCGACGAAAAAAGCTGCCGTTTCGGAAAATGGTACGAGAATGAGCTGAAAGCTATTCTTGCCGGTAGAGGCGAGGTTCTAAATCAGATAGAAACGCACCATGAAACCGTACATGAAGGATTGAAAAGAGCACTGCACAACTACTTCGACAAGCACGACTTGAAAGCTACCGTCGAAGAGTTCGAAAGAGTGGAAAACTCCAGTAAAGTCGGATTTGAAATTCTCTTGAGTGCCGTTAAAGAGAGCGGCTCCTGAACCCTTTTATCGGGTGCAGGACTCCTCTTTCGCCTTTATAACCTCGAGTCGTCTTAAAATATGCTCAAGTTCCCCGAGGTTCTCTTCGCACTCCTTTTTAAGTGCATCGCGTTTGCTTTTTATAAGGTCTATCTGCTTCTGCAAATCTTCAAGGTCTATCTTGCACCTCTTTGCAGCCTCCTCCTCTTTGTCCAACACCCACTCGGTCGCTTTTTTCAAAAACTCCATCATCTTTTACCCTTTCAAATGGTTTTTGTACTCTCTTTCACATGCTATTTTATTACCGCACCGACTAATACCCTTCATCTTTGATGCCGTGATTTCGTTCATAGGCAAGGCGGATTTTCGCTGGACTAGCCGTAGCTAATTCAAGAAAATCCAACGCAGTCATATGGGCGAAAGCACTGCACCCTTCGGGGAGAACGATAAGAAGCGACCTGCAAGCAGATAAATCTTTGAATTCCCTACGGGGAGTCCTGCAGATTTCTCTACTCACATCTCACCTCTTCTCGTTCTCTCAAAAATTAAGGTTATTAGTCGGTGCGGTAATATGACAGTTCGGAAGCGGTTTTCCCTCAAGAAAAGCCTCCATGTTTTCAAGTGAAACCTCCATTATTCTCTCAAGCGCCTCTTTCGTGTAGTAGGCCATATGTGGCGTATATAATATATTGTGTCTGGCTACCTGTTTTAGATCCGAAATAACGTCAAGGCATAAAGTGTTTTCGACCTCTTTGTAAAGCTCCTCCGCTTTGATCTCGAAAAAAG
>JALSPH010000209.1 GCA_026986055.1 Campylobacterales bacterium | reverse complement strand
GCCCAGGTACTCTTCTTCGAGGGTGACGAGCCGTGTGAAGTGAGCTACAAAGACAAAGCCGGCAAATATCAGGCACAAAGAGGCATCACACTTCCAAGAATCCTCGAGGAGTGATGAGAGAGTCGCTGAAATATCCGCTCGCCATCTTTTTTCTGCTCCTTTTGGTCACTCTCCTTTTCCGGATAAACCGACCCGAAAAGAGAGAGCCCGAAAATACCCATAACCATATAGCACCGAAAGAGAAAACGGAGTGCATAGAGTGCCTGGAGAGAGATAGCAAAAAGCGCTTGAAGCTTCTGAAATCGACCCGCTATCTTGAAAAGTACATAGAAAATGTCATAAAAAAGGGATCCACACAAAAACTTGGCTTTGCCTACGGAGATATGCAGGGGGGCTTCGCCGACAGCGCGGCTGCGCCTAAAATCGCCGCCTATGTCGTAAGCCTTGCAGGCAGAAAACCTACTCATCCAGAGTGGATAAAAGAGGGGAGAACATTCTATGTCAGCAACTGCGGAGGGTGCCACGGTGAAGATGGAAAAGGGATCAACGGCACTTATCCGGATCTTACAAGAGACCCTCTTCTTGGCATAGAGAGGAGAATCGAAAGAGAGATCGAGGCTCAAGCGTCACAGTAGCGGCGCGAAACGGAGTTTACAAGAGACTCCAACTCCTCTTCGTTGAAAGGCTTCACCAGATACCCCTCTACCTCGATACCGAGAGCCTTTTTAAGCGTATCCTGATCCTTGAAAGCCGTTATCAGTATGACCGCACACCCATGCTCCGTTTGAATCTCTTCGCAAATATCTATCCCATCAAGCCTCTCTCCCGTGAGGCGAATATCCGATATAACCAGATCGATCCTCTCCTCGTCGGCACACTTCAGAGCCTCTTCGGAGTTGGTCGCTATCATAAGAACCTTGTGCCCCATCCGCTCCAGTATCGTCTCTATATGAAGCCCTATTATGACCTCATCTTCTATTATCAATACATTCATCTTGCACTCATCGCTCTTCCTATCTTGTCGGCTCAGTCGCCAAAAAGCCTCTTCAGCCTCTTCCAGTCGATCTTTTCGGTAAGCTTCAGAGCCTCTTTCCAGCTCATCTTCTCGAAGTTCGCGACCAGTGCCGCATTGGGTGCGATCTGCACGACGATCCCGCCGGAGTCACTCTTTTTGTCGTAGGTTATCCCTACGTTGAAACCGTCGACCTTCTCTATCTTGACCAAAGCCTCGTCACTCTCTATTTGAGTCCCTGCACTGTACGGTGCCCACATCATCATAGCCTGCATACCGCTTATGACCGATAGGTCCAAAAGCTTGCCATTTTTCTTGAAACTCTTTTGAGCGGTAACGACCTCTCCCATCATCGGGTTGAGCATCTTCATACCTTCACACTTAGTGGCGCTCCACCCCTCTATCTTGCCTATCGCGTTACATAGACTTTTATAGTCGGGAAGATCACCTGCAAAAGCTATGGTCGTCGCCAACAACATACCCGCCGATACAATGCCCAACCTTTTAATAGCTCACTCCTTCTAGATTCTATTTATATTTTCAATTTTATCAAAATCGATAAACAGAAACTGTATACTTTTTAACCTATTGACGGCGACAAATCCTGCGGAGCTTCATGCTCAGCTTTTACAAAATTTTGCCGGTAAATCGTGAACTAATCGCATATCGGCACGATATTGCCATAAGCTAGTAAGCAAAACTTACTACTTTATAAAATATATCCTATCATAAGAGTCTTTTCAACACAAAATTTCAACGATTAATAAGTGAAGGCAAGGGAGCGAGGTAAAAGCGGATCAGGTTCGCTTTTCAAGCCACTTATATAGAAACCAGATAGCGTATAAGTGGTGTTTGAAGCGCCCTTTTTTCGATTTTTGAAGCAAAAACTCCAGCGCATCTTCGCGAAAAAAACCAAAAGTGCGGTTCATCTCCACCACTCTGTCTATCTCCTTGCTTTCGTGA
>JALSPH010000208.1 GCA_026986055.1 Campylobacterales bacterium | reverse complement strand
TCTGGAAAATTGTAAAGATTTGGATGCGATTTTGGTTCCGGTAGGCGGCGGTGGACTAATAAGCGGTGTAGCGGTAGCCGTCAAAGCCCTCTCTCCTAAAACGAAGGTCATAGGAGTCGCAGCTTCGGGAGCTCCTGCGATGAAACTCTCATTCGATGCCAAAAAACCGATAGATACGGCGGAGGTGAGAACCATAGCCGACGGAATAGCCGTAAGAGATACATCCGAAAAGACTCTCGAGTATATTTTGAAGTATGTCGACGATATGATACTAGTGGATGATGAAGAGATCGCCAACGCTATTTTATACCTTCTGGAGAAACAGAAGCTCGTCGTAGAGGGTGCGGGTGCGGTCGGAGTCGCTGCGCTTATACACGAAAAACTCTCTTTGAAGAAGGGGGCAAAAGTGGTCTCTCTTCTAAGCGGCGGAAACATAGATGTTACGATGCTTTCGGTTATCATAGAGAAAGGTTTGCTCAAATCCTACAGAAAAATGAAGCTTGTAGTCACTTTGGTAGATAAACCCGGAAGTTTGTTGACTTTGACTCAGATACTGAAAGTGGCTCAAGCGAACATCGTCCAGATTGGCTACGATAGGACATCTTTGGATCTGAAGTTTGGAGACGCTTACGTATCCATAGCCCTCGAGACCAAGGGAAAAGAGCATCAGGAGCTTATCAAAAGAATGCTTCATGAACACGGCTTCAGGTTCGAAGAGAACCATTAGGAGAGTTGCGTGGTCAAAAGAGGTTTTTTTAGATGATTATAGAAAAAAGGCTCCAGTTCAAGCATACGATAACTGCTATAAAGGCGCTTGAAAAAAGAGACGTTGCGATTTTGGACAGCTCCAACGCCTGCAGACTCTTTTCTTTAGATCCGATCGCTCTGAAAGATGGTTTCAAGACCTCTTTGCCGCAAAGCGAGAATCTGCAGCAGGGGGCCGACATCTCCAAAGATGGCCGATACGCTGCCTTCTGCGTAAAAAAGGATGGGGCGGCTCTTTTTAACGCTATCAACAAAAAGCTTCTATACCGTTTCAAGCGTCACGAGGGTGATGTGGAGAGCCTCTCCATCAGCCCCAGGCACGGTTACCTGGCGACCGGAGGGCAGGATGGTAAAACTTTTCTTTGGAGCCTCTCCACGGGGCAGATGGTCGCCTCGCTGCCCCACCACTCCGACTTCGTAACCTCTATAGCCTTCAGCCCGAACGGGCAGTGGATAGCTACCGGCAGTTTCGATAGGCGTATCATAGTGACCAATATATCTTCACTCTCTCAGAGTTTAAAGTTAAAAGGCCACACTAAAGGTATAAACGCCCTACTCTTCATCGGGGATCACAGACTGATAGCGGCAGACAAAGCGGGGGAGATAGTGATATGGGACTATTTCGGCGCGAAGGTGATAAAGCGGCTGAAAAAGATGCTAGATGAAGTGACGGCTATCTGCGTGACGCCGGATGAGCGCTTTCTCTTTGCCGCCGACAAGAGCGGTATAGTCTCTCTTTACGATCTTAACAGTTACGAACTTGTCTCTTTAAGGTATCTGCACTACCTCAAACCGGTCAGTAAGCTCTGCTACGTGGCTGAGGGAAACCATCTTGTGGTAGGTTTGGCAGACGGCGAAGTAACATTCAATGCGCCGCTTAAAGAGAGCATGCAGATGCAAGAGTTTATAGCCGTCGGTGATCTTGCTTCCGCTTACAAACTTGCCGAAGAGAATCCTCTTTTAAGATACAGTGAAGCCTATATAGAGCTTGAAGCACTTTGGAACGAGGCGTTTCAAAAGGCGATGTCTCTTCTTGAGCTCGGTAAAAAAGAGGAGGCCAAAAAGGTGCTTGAACCTTTTAGCGTAGAGGCATCCAAACGACTTCTGGTTCAACAACTTCTAAACGATTTTTCCGATTTTAAGAAGTTCAAAACCGCCGTCGAACAGAAGAAGTATCAGCTGGCTTACTCGATGGCTGCAAAATATCCTA
>JALSPH010000207.1 GCA_026986055.1 Campylobacterales bacterium | reverse complement strand
TACTTGAGCCCCTCCTCTTTACCTATTTCATAGGCTCTTTTCAGTGTCGAGGCCGGTGTAGGAGAGACGTCCGTCATCTTGTACATAGGATAGAAAGCGCTTATATGCCACGGCATAGAAGGGTCCAAATCTGCCTGAAACTTCGCAATGTTTCGTATCTCTTCTTCCGAATCGTTATGTCCGGGAATCAGTAGAGTTGTCGTCTCTATCCATATACCTTTTTTATGGGCATATTTGATCGTATCGAGAACCGGTTTCAGTCTCGCTCCGCAGATCTCCTTGTAAAACTTGTCCGTAAAACCTTTTATATCTATATTCATACCGTCAAGAAAGGGAGCGAGTGTGTCGATAGCCTTATGGGTCTCGTAACCGCTGGTTACATATATGTTTTTCATACCTGCTTCATGTACAAGTTTCGCCGTATCGTAAGTGTATTCGAAAAAGACAACGGGCTCGTTGTATGTATAGGCTACAGAAGCGCACTCATACTCTTTCGCCAACTCCACCACCATTTCCGGAGGAAGGTCACGACCGAATATCCTGTGCCCATGCTCTTTTGGGTACTGGGATATATCGAAGTTTTGGCAAAACTTGCAAGAGAAGTTGCAGCCGACCGTTCCGAAAGAGAAAGATTTGGTTCCGGGCTGAAAGTGAAACATCGGCTTTTTCTCTACCGGATCGACGTTAACCGCAGCTGCAAGTCCGTAAACCAGAAGCTTCAGTTCACCCTTTTCCACCTTTCTGACGCCGCATATACCATACTCTCCCTCATGCAATTTGCAACGCTGGTTACACGCTTCACAAAGAACCCTGCCGTCATCAAGTTTTTTCGAAAGCCAAGCTGTAGAAGACATGATCTATCTCTTTTTGCGTATATTGAAACGTCACTTTGTAAAACCGCTTCTAATATATTCTACTCTCTTTTTCGAAAAAGTTTCGACAAACACTCTTTTTTGAAACATAATGCGGGAACTTTTAAAGCATACTCCTCATAAGCTTTTCCAAATTTTTTTCTACACTCTCTCTCCTCGAGTGTAAGCACCATAACTATTATGAATATAGTCTCAAGAGGCGCTACAATCAAAATATATACCGGCGATCCTACAATCAGTGCAAGAGCGATAGGAACGAGCGCAAGGCCGAAAAGCATAGGGTGGCGCATATGGGCATATATGCCACTTGTTACGAGTCTGTCTGTTTCTAGCCTTGGTGTTTCTCTTTCTACTCTGCCCCTTTTTGCAAGTTCACGTCCGCCTGCAGCAGCTGCACGAAAGGCCATCGACATCAAAAAAAGACCGAACGGTAACGTGAGAATATGGTAGAGAGGATTCAAAAAGATCTCTCTGAAATAGATCAGATCAAAGTAGATGGATAGCGTCGATCCACCTATGAGTAGAACACTCCAGATAATGAGTCTGACGATAACGGAGGGAGTAGTTTTGATACCCTACTCCACCGTAACGCTTTTGGCCAGGTTTCTCGGCATATCGACATCGTTCCCTAGACGTATAGCTATCTCCATAGCAAGCAACTGCTCGACTACCATCATCTCGAAGAACTCGAGCATAGGGTGGTTGTGTGGATGGGTCAGAATGAAATCGTCGGCAAGATCGAATAGATCCGGAGATATGGAGAGAATGGTAGAGTCTCTGGCACTCAGCTCCTCTACGTTGCTTTTGGTCTTGTCGTAAAGCAGGGTTTTGGGCATAAGTGCAATAGTGAAAAGTTCGGCATCGGCAAGAGCGATCGGTCCATGCTTCATCTCTCCCGCCGGATACCCTTCGGCATGCAGATAGCTTATCTCTTTAAGCTTCAAAGCTCCTTCCAGTGCAAGTGGGAAGAAGATGTCCCTTCCGATAAAGAAGAATCCGTGACCGTGTAGATATCTTTTTGAGAGACGCTTGCACTTTTCGTGAACCTCCAGAGACTTCTGGAGCACTTTCGGCACATAGTGCATAAATCTTATCTCCTCTTTTATAGCACTCTCATCCATGCTTTTTCTCTGCTTGGCGAAAAACAGAGAGAGCATCCAAAGAACCATAACCTGAGTTGCAAATGCCTTGGTGCTTGCGACCCCTTTTTCTATTCCGGCTCTTGTAAGTAAGGTAGTATCTGCGAGTCTCACTATCGAAGAGTTGTCGACGTTGCAAATAGCCAGAGTCTTCAGACCGGCATCTTTTGCCATTTTAAGAGCTTCCAGAGTATCTGCAGTCTCACCGCTTTGGCTTATTACTATGAAAAGTGTATCATCGGTCAGCAGAGGATCTTTATATCTGAACTCACTCGCAATTTCCACATTTACAGGAATTTTGGAGATCCTTTCAAAAAGATAACTCGACGTCAAAGCGGCATGGTAACTGGTTCCACAGGCACAGAGTTTTATCCTCGAAACCCCCTCAAGAAACTTTTCATCTATCTCTTCGAAGTATATATCGTTGTCAAGAACTCTCCCTATCATAGTATCGCTCATAACATCATACTGCTCGTAGATCTCTTTTTCCATGAAAAAGCGGTACCCACCCTTTTGAGCCGTCATTTTATCGCCTGCCAATGGAACGAAAAGTAGCTCCTGCGGCTCGGTATAGAGGCTTTTTGGAGTGACGTAACCAACCGTTCCGTCCTCCATATAGGCAACTTCGTCCGCTTCGCCTATCAAAGGGGCATCCGATGATGCGAAAAATATCTCACCTTTTCTGTTTCTGCCCAATATCATAGGCGAACCTTTACGGGCGAAAAAGATGGTATCGGGGGCTTTTTGGGTTACGAGCAGAACCGCATACGCTCCGTCAAGCTGCTCTATCGTTGCTTTGAAGGCTTTAAAGAGATCCTCCTCTTTTTCCGCTTCGGCTTCGAAAAGGTGTACTATCACCTCCGTATCGGTCTGGCTCAGAAAGGTTACCCCTTCACTCTCCAGCTTCTCCTTTATTTCACGATAGTTCTCTATGATGCCGTTATGGACGACATAGCTATATTCGCCCATGTGCGGATGGGCGTTAAGCTCTGTGGGTTTGCCGTGCGTAGCCCATCTTGTATGGCCGATTCCTACGCCAAGACCCTCGGTAGAGTACTCTTTTGTTTTCTCTTCAAGATTCGAAAGCTTGCCCACCGCTTTGAAAGAGTCTATACGCCCGTTTTGCATGACAGCAATACCTGCAGAATCGTATCCTCTGTACTCAAGCTCTCTCAAACCATCTACAAGTCTATTTTTAATCTCTCTTTCACCTATATAACCGACGATTCCACACATATAATTTTCTCCTATTTCCCAAGACAAAATTCAGCGAACATTTTATCCATAATATCATTAAAATCAACTGGTTTGGATATGGAGCTGATTGCGCTAATAGCATCGGAAAGATGAAAAGAGAAGATTTCAAGCTCTCCGCTCAAAAGCGGCTCTTTGGCTTCCATGACGGAGTCTCTTGCACGCTTGACCGCCTCAATCTGCCTTGCAGAAATCAGTAGAAGTTCGTCACCACCTGCCATTTTGGCGAGTCTCTTTTGAAGTTCGGCGACTATCTTTTCGGCCCTGTTCAGCTTGGAGAGCTCTATTGGGGCAAAAGTCTCCAGCTTCGAAACATCAAGCTCTCTTTCAAGGTCGGTTTTGCTCAATGCGACGATTATCTCTTTTTCATTTTTAAAGCGCTTGAGAAGTGAAAGTATCTGTTCATCCTCTTCATCCCATGGACGACTCGCATCAAAAAGTGCTATGACGATATCACTCTCCTCGATTGCCGAAACAGAACGCTCTATTCCAATCTTCTCTATAGTGTCGGCACTCTGCCTGATCCCTGCGGTATCTACTATACGAACAAGGTGGCTTCCCACCCTGATCTGCTCCTCTATAGTATCTCTCGTAGTACCGGGAATCGAACTGACAATAGCACGTTCGTAGTTCAAAACGGCATTCAGAAGGGAGCTCTTGCCGACATTGGGCTTTCCGACTATCGAAACTTTGAAACCCTCTATCATACCCCTTCTTCTAAGGCTTGAAGAGAGTATGCTATCGAGCTTTTTTTCAAGCTCCTGGAGCTGACTCAAGATATTTTGTATCAAATCTTCAGGCAAGTCCTCTTCGGCATAATCGATAGTCACCTCCGCAAAGGCAACGGCTCTTAGCAGCTTCTCTCGCGCATCATCGACGAACTCTTTAAGCTCACCCTTCATCTGACGGGCAAGAATTTTCGCCGCATCTTCACTTTTAGCTTCTATAAGTTTGGCTATCGCTTCAGCTTCGGTAAGATCTATCCTGCCGCCCAAAAAGGCTCTTTTGGTAAACTCTCCAGGCTCGGCAAGTCTGGCACCGTAACGAAGAAGTGTATGGAGTATCTTCTCTGCTATTACCGTTCCGCCGTGACACTGAAACTCGACAACATCTTCAGTGGTGAAGCTATGGGGAGCTTTGAAGTATATGACGATCGCTTCATCTATCAGTTCGCCTTGAGTGTCGTAAAGGTCGGTGAGTGTAGCGTACCTAGGTTTGAAAGTGTTTTTCGAAGTTACTTTTTTTGCGATTTCAAGAGACTTTTCGCCGCTTAGGCGAACTATCGCCACCGAACCGACTCCGCCGGCGGTGGCAACTGCAGCTATCGTGTCATTCACCTTCGCTCCATGAACTCGTTGACGATAACGTAACGTCCCCCATCCCTGTTAGTTCGCACCGCTACATACTTTTCAGGATACCTCTGGCGGAGCTTCTGAAGAGCTATCTGAACCAATATGCCGTCCAAAACTTTCGTTTGCGCCCTTCCTTCACTCTCTATGCGCTCTATCACAGGCTGCAGGTAACTCTCCATCATCGCCTCCTGATTACGTAAAAACTCCGCAATTTCAAGACGCACTTTGTAACCGTACTTTCCATGTATCCAGTTGTAAAGGAGGTAGGCAAGCGCTTTGTAGCGGTACCCCTCTTTGCCGATAAGTAGCGCGGCATCTTCACCTTTGAACTCTATCTGCACCGTTTCGTCATCGAGTGCGAAAACCTTTACGGGTTCTAGCTTGAAGCATGCTGATGAGAAGAGTCTGTTTATATCTTTTTCAACCTCCGAAACTGCAGCGTGTATATCTATGGACTCGTCGTAGAAGTTTCCGAAAATTTCTTCATCGCCTCTTTTTGAAACTTCCGGTTTCTTGCCGCTCTCTTTTTCTATCTCTACCGCCTCGCTCTTCTTCTCTTCAACGTGCTCGACAACTTTTTCGACGGCGGTTTTTACAGCTTTCTCATCTCTTTTTTCAGGCTCCGTTACCCTCTCTATTTTGGCAGTAGCACGTTTCTCTATCTTGTTCTCTTCGAAGCTATCTTTTTTTTCACTTTTACAGATAGCGACGATGATAGCGTCTTTTCGTCCAAATCCCAAAAATCCCTTAGAAGGGTTCTGAACTATCTGAATATCGAGTTCGGTAACCGAACATGAGAACTCCTTAGCGGCCGCGGCATATGCCTCTTCCAGGGTCGGGGCTTCAAACTTCTTCATCACTCCGCCTTTTTGTTCTTTTCAAGCATCTTGTTTACCAGAAGCTGCTGTGCTATCGAGAAGATATTGTTTGTCAGCCAGTAGAGAACCAGACCTGCCGGGAAAGTTACGAAGAAGAAAGTGAATATTACCGGCAACCATTTGAAAATCTTCTCCTGCATCGGGTCGGTAAAGTTACTTGGAGTAACCATCTGGTGTGCCCACATAGAAGCGCCCATAAGAACAGGAAGTACATAGTAGGGGTCCATAACGGAAAGATCGTCGATCCAAAGAATCCACTCCGCCCCTTTTAGCTCAATCGCATTAAGCAAAACCCTATATATTGCGAAAAATACGGGAATCTGCAGCAGCATAGGCAGACACCCGCCCAGAGGATTGGCTTTATGTTTTTTGTAAAGCTCCATCATATGGGCATTCATCTTTTGTGGATCACCCTTATATTTTGCCTGTATCTCTTTTATCTTAGGGGCAAGCTCTTTGAGCTTGTACATAGAGACCATACCCTTGTAAGTAAGAGGGTATAGAACTATACGCACCAATAGAGTCAAAACTACAATAGCCCATCCCCAATTCGGTACATAGTTATGAATCCACATCAATATCTTGAAAACGGGGGCAGCTATGAAGGTGAACCAGCCGAACTCTATTATTTTCGTAAGTTCCGGATGTATAGCGTTTAATATTTTATACTCTTTGGGGCCTATATAGCCGTTTACGACTCTACCGGACTCGCCGTTGACAAAAAGTACAGGATTCTCTTCGGCATCTTTGTTTACGACTACATCCAAACCTTTGTCAAAATCGTAAAATGCAGTAGCGTAATAGCGGTCGAAAGCCACGGCGATACGCGCCTTTCTGAATGCTTCCGTACCTTTTGCGTCACCATCTTCGATTATAGTCAATGTACCGTCGGCCTCTTCCACCATGGCACCGTGAACGGTATAGGCATCTATTCTAATGTCCGGTCTATATCCGGGAGAGATGTAGAAAGGTTTAGATTCACTCAAGTTTACAGTGAACTCATAATGGTGGTCCGGATATATCTTTACAATCTTCTCTACGATAAGATCGCCAAGCTTTTGTGTAAAAACCAAAGTTTTCGCCTCACCGTTCAAGGTGACCGACGATGTCGAGACACTGTAAGGAGTCTTGAAAGCCAGCTCGTTCAAAGCCGCATCCGTAAACCTTATCTCCAACGGTTTCGGAATTTTTGGTGAATTGAAAAGCTTCAGCTCTTCACCCTCTTCATCGCGATATTGACGATCTTTCAGGTAAACCTGGCTGATTCGACCGAGTGCATCGAACTCCATCTTCATATTTGCAGTATCCACGGTCGCTATGACGCTAGAAAGAGTGCCACCACTCTCTACCGGAGCCGAAGTATCCTTTTTTGACTCCTCTTTGACATCCATCGCCGTCGGAGCCGCAGGTGCTGACTCAATTGTTGAAACAGACTCTTTCTGCTGAAGCGAAACGGTCCTGTTGGCGTCATTTACTTTGGGAGTCGGTTTCGGCATAAAAAGGTAGTCGTAGCCGATGAAAACTATCAGTGAGAGTACGGTCGCTATAAGGACGCGCATCTGTGTGCTCATATTATCTATCACGAGTGGCCTTTCGAAAAAGTATTTTTTATAATCTTCCATCTGTCACCGTGTGCATCCGGAACGAACCAGTATTTGACACTGCACTTACGGTTTGGAAATTTGCTGTTTTTTGTAGGATTCATGGTCGCTTTGGGATAATCTATGCCTCCATCGAAAAACTGGTTGCATCGAAGTATCCTGACCATCGATAAGAAGAGAGCTTTGAAAAGATTCGGATTCGCTTCAAGTTGCCATTTGGCATACTCGGAACATGTAGGATAGTAGCGGCAGCTTCCATAGCCCAGAAGTGTAAAGAATTTCTGATAAATTCTGAGAAAACCCGATAGTACGCCTCTGATCATTTCAAATGCCCAATATTCAATCGTTTTACTGCCCGCCTGAAGGCTTTTTCGAGTTCACTGAACGGAACTTCAAGAACCGGCGGCTTCGCAACCAGGACATACTCGCCCTCCGCAAGCAGAGGGGCCATTTTCAAAAAGAGTCCTCTGAGCCTTCTTTTGGCTCTCGCTCTTTTGACGGCGTTACCTAATTTTTTACTGGCTACGAAGCCTACTCTGTATTTACCTTTTTTCGGTACCGCAAAGAGCACGAAAGCTGCATCATGCCACCGCTTGTCACTCTTGTAGACCCTGTTGAAGTCCGCGGTACTCCTGATCGATTCGAAGTGTATCAGACCGCCAATCGCTTACGCCCTTTTGCACGACGTGCATTGATTATTTTGCGGCCGTTTTTCGTCTTCATGCGAGTGCGGAAACCGTGCGTTCTTTTACGCGGAGTGTTATGTGGTTGATAGGTTCGTTTCATCTATCTGTCCTTATGATATTTTGATTTATTACCGCACCAACTAACAACCTTCATCTTTGGTGCGGTAATAAGTCCGATATTTTAATTAAATTTCGCTTAATAGCAGATTAGGGTATCTCGGAGGCACCGACTAAGCTCATATTCAAACAGTCGGCCTCTTTGACGTCGATATCGAAAAGGGTTCTTTTGGTGGCGGCGGATAGATAGCGATAAGAGAGGGTTATACCGCTTTTCAAGAAGCGCTGCGAAGTAGCGCATGTGCCGGCCACCACTCTTCTTTCCATTTTCGTTTTACCCTCTTTTACAACCTCATCGTCACTCTTTGGTGCGGCATCTATTTCGAAGATATAAACAAGCTTCTCTCCGTCTGCTTCCACCTCAATGAGTCTAGTATATCTGTCGACACGTTTGGGGAGATCTTTCGAAAACTCTTCGGCAGCCGCTTTCACGACATTTTGGTTCTGAATTTTCATCTTCTCGGCCATATCTGCAGCACTAGCCGGAAAGGTTGAAAAAAATAGAAATATAACTATTAAATGTAAATGTAACTTTCTCATTTATTCTCTCAATATCTTCAAACATCCTCAAGATTATATCACAATGGCGACTCAAAATATCGCCCTGCAACCCTTATTTACGTGGTAGAACGAGACTTATCAATCTTTTCCGGCTCCCGGCACAGGAGAGATTCTGGGCTTCTCGTCTCTCATAAGCAGAAGAGGTTCGCTAAAAGGTGCAAGCCGCTCTATGAAGTCGATTAGTGATAGTACGGGAGTGGCATAGAAAAATTTCATAT
>JALSPH010000206.1 GCA_026986055.1 Campylobacterales bacterium | reverse complement strand
CGGGCGCTACGACATTGCCTTTTGATTTGGACATCTTCTCACCCTTTTCGTCAACCGTGAAACCGTGAGTGAGAATCGCCTTGTAAGGAGCTTCGTGCTCTACGGCACACCCAAGAAGAAGAGAGCTTTGAAACCACCCTCTATGCTGGTCGCTTCCTTCAAGGTACAAATCGGCGGGAAAGTTGCCCGCATCGTAGTTTCTCGATTTCAAAACGGCATTCCATGTAGAGCCGCTATCGAACCATACATCGAGAATATCGTCAACCTTTTCTAGATCCTTCGGGTCGTAACCGCTTCCCGGATATAGAAGCTCTTCGATACTCATATCGTACCATGCGTCACACCCTCTCATCTCGAAAATCATGGCGATGAAGTTCAAAACCTTCTCATCGAGCACCACTTCACCCGTCTTTTTGTCTCTGAAAAAGGCTATGGGTACTCCCCAATCCCTCTGGCGGCTTATACACCAGTCGGGTCTATTTTCTACCATGGAAGCGAGACGATTTCTGCCCCATTCGGGGTAAAACTTCGTCTTCTCTATCTCTCCCATAGCGATTTCGCGAAGAGTTTTGCTTTCACCGTCCGGCTTGCCGTCTACGCTTATGAACCACTGTTTGGTCGCTCTGAAAATGAGCGGAGTATGGCTTCTCCAGCAGTGCGGATATGAGTGGGTGAAGCGCTCCGCTTTCAAAAGAGCTTTGCCTAGGAGTTTAACTATCTCCTCATTGGCTTCGAATATATGTTTGCCGACGAAACTCTCGGCATTTGGCAAAAGGCCCAGACGTACGACCGTCTCGTCATATTTCCCCTCTTCATCTACCGGCATGACGACATCCAGACCGTACCGCAACCCTACCCTGTAGTCATCTTCACCGTGGCCCGGAGCCGTATGGACCGCTCCCGTACCGTTTTCCATAAGTACATGCTCGCCCAGCACTATCCTCGAAGGGCGGCCGTTTAGCGGGTTTATCGCCACCATCCCTTCAAGATCTTTTGCAGGGATTCTCATCTCTATAGGGCCTTCTACCACGCCGCTCTCTTGCAGATCGTCAAAGAGTTTCTCAGCAACTATATATCCATCTTTCGTTAAAACGTAAATCTCATCCGGATTTAGGCTGATGGCGACGTTTGCAGGAAGCGTCCACGGAGTCGTCGTCCAGATGACGATAGCGGCAGCTTCAGGGTGGCCGAGTCTCTCTTTCGCTTTGTCGCCCAGCTCGAATGCCACATAGATGGAGTAGTCCTCTTTATCTTCGTACTCGACCTCCGCTTCCGCCAATGCCGTTCTTTCCGCCCAACTCCAGTAGACCGGTTTGCTGCGCTCTACAAGAAGCCCCCTTTTGGCCACTTCACAAAGAGTTCTGTAGATATTTGCTTCGAAGCGAAAATCCATTGTCACATAGGGCTTCTCCCAGTCCGCCACTACTCCCAAAGCTTTGAAGCCCTCTTTTTGAACCTCTACGAACTTTGCCGCATGCTGCCTGCAAAGCTCTCTTATCTTGGTTTTTGGAAGCTGCTCTTTTTTCGCTTTTCCTATCTTCTTTTCCACCTGCTGCTCTATCGGTAGACCGTGGCAGTCCCAGCCGGGAGTGAACCGCACCGCTTTACCCTGAAAGTAGTTGTCTTTTACGATAATGTCTTTTAGAATTTTGTTCAGCGCATGACCTATATGGATCTTTCCGTTTGCATACGGCGGGCCGTCATGAAGGGTGAAAAGCTCGCAACCCTCGCGCCTCTTTTTCATCTTCTCGTAAACCTTGCTCTCGAACCACTTCTTGTATCTTTTAGGCTCGTTTTGAGGCAGGTTTCCTCTCATGGCGAATGCGGTTTTGGGAAGATTCAGCGTCGACTTGTAGTCCATTAAACTCTCCGGATAAAAATTGGCTTATTATATTTAAAAGGGCATTAAAAAGGGCTGATTCACTGGTATAATAGCAAGAACAGGAGGATTCGGCATATGAAAAACAGTCTTGTAGTCATAGGAAAAAACCTCTATATCAACAGACCCTTCATGGAGTACCTCGAGCGCGAGCTTGAACACCTCGGTTTCACGGAGC
>JALSPH010000205.1 GCA_026986055.1 Campylobacterales bacterium | reverse complement strand
GGATATACCTCTTTTAGAACATCTTTTTCAAACTCGTTCTTATCGAAAGGTTCGTTCGACTCTACCTGGCATGTATCGGGTCCATCGAGCCGCATCAAAACGGAACTGAAATCAAACTTCTTCGCGAACTCGTCATCTACCACTTTCAGAAGATCGCTTCTTCCGATAAGATCTTCGAGTCTTGTATATCCGAGCGATGCCACTATCTCTCTGACATCTTCTGCCAAAAGGGTAAAGTAGTTGACGAGCCTCTCAACGGTTCCTTCATAGTGCTCCCTGAGCATGGTCTCTTGGGTGGCTATACCTACGCTACATCTGTTTAAATGACAAATTCTGAGCATCTTACACCCGACCATAGCAAGAGCTCCGGTTCCGAAAGCGTAACTCTCGGCTCCAAGAAGAGCCGCTTTTACGATATCTATTCCGGTTTTAAGGCCTCCGTCCGTCTGAAGATGGACATTCTGGCGCAGATGGTTAGCTTTTAGGGCGTTATGAGCTTCGCTAAGACCCGTCTCCCACGGGTTTCCTGCAAACTTTATGGAACCCAGAGCCGCAGCACCCGTTCCTCCGTCGCCTCCGGAGATGATGATCTTGTCGGCGTAGGCTTTCGCGACGCCTGCCGCTATCGTTCCGACACCTGCGGTAGAAACCAGTTTGACGGTGATAGTCGCTTCAGGGTTTACCTGCTTGAGGTCGAAGATGAGTTGGGCGAGATCTTCGATGGAGTAGATATCGTGATGAGGAGGAGGCGAAATGAGCGTAACGCCGGGCATTGTGTGGCGCAGGCGTGCTATCAGAGCCGTAACTTTATGGCCCGGAAGCTGCCCCCCTTCACCAGGTTTTGCACCCTGAGCTATCTTTATCTGTATCTCTTCGGCACTTCTAAGGTAAGCCGGCGTCACACCGAAACGCCCGGAAGCTACCTGTTTTATTTTGGAATTCTTTATAGTTCCGAATCTCGCCGCATCTTCGCCGCCCTCTCCACTGTTTGACTGGGCCCCTATTCTGTTCATAGCTTCGGCTATACTTTCATGCGCTTCGGGTGAAATCGAGCCAAGACTCATAGCGGCACTGGCGAAACGTTTGAATATCGATTCGACCGGTTCCACCTTCTCCACTGGAATCGGCTCTCTGTCGCTTTTAAGCTCGAAGAAGTCCCTTATCATCTTCAAGCCGCGCTTTTCGATCATATTTTTAAGGATTCCGAAATCCTCTCTGCGTCCTGTAATAGATGCCTCTCTGATCGCTTTCATCGTGTTGGGTGCGAAGTCGTGGTACTCTCCCCTGTCTACATACTTGTAGAATCCGCCGACATTGAGAGGGAAAAGTTTTCTTAGATGCTCATGCTCGTAAGCCTCTTTGTGATACTTCTCGATCCTCTCTTCGATGTCTGAATATCCAAGTCCCGGAACAAGAACGTGAGAGTTTCTGAAACAATCCTCGACAATATCTTTCGAGAGTCCAAGAACATCGAAAAGTGCGGAGTTTCGGTAGGAGGCTACCGTGGAGATACCCATTTTGGACATGATCTTCAAAATACCGGCTCCGAGCGCGGAGTGTACCTTTTTGAACTCGTTGCGCATCTCGTAGTCGGTCAGAGACTTTTTCGACAAGAGTCTGTATACGGTAGCATAGAGCATGTATGGGTAGACGGCGGAGGCTCCGTAAGCGAGCATACATGCGATCGAATGTGAGTCTATAGCCTCTCCGGTAACCGCCACTATGCTTACCAAGTGGCGCACTCCCGCATCCAGAAGTGCGTAGTTGAGCCTGCCCACAGCCATTGCCATAGGTATCGTCTTGTGCTTCTCGTCAAGAGCTCTGTCGTCGAAAATTACGATTCTTACGCCGTCGTTCTTCACATCTTCTATTATGTCGTAAACGAGATCTTCAAGACTACCCTTAAGGTTCTCTTCGAAAGTCGTGGAGTAGGTTCTGTTTTTGTAGTAGGGCTTGAATCTGGGGTGCTTTTCATCTCCGAAACTTCTAAGCACCTCGAACTTTTCGAACGTCAATACGGGAGATGTCGTTTTGAGTCTCTGCGCATGGTTTGGATCTTCGTCGAGTATGTTGTGTATCTCTCCAAAGCCGGTGTTTATACTCATCACCACCTTCTCTCTGATCGGATCTATAGGCGGGTTCGTAACCTGAGCGAACTTCTGCTTGAAAAAGTCGGTAAAGTTTCTTTGTACTTTCGAGAATGCGGCCATAGGAGTGTCGTCACCCATCGAACCAGTAGGCTCCTTTCCATCTTTAACCATCGGCTCTACGATCTGATCTATGACCTCTTGCGTGATATTGAAGTAGCGCTGCTTCTCTATCATCTGATCGAGGTTGTATCTTTCAAGGTTGTCGAATGGCTTTTCTACATACTCCTGCAGATAGACCATCTGGTCGTTGAGCCACTCGGCATACGGGTTGGCATTTTTGAGGTACTCGTTGATCTGGTCGTTTTTGAGAATGGTCCCATACTTGAGATCGAGACCTATCATCTCTCCAGACTGCAGACGGCCACGCTCGAGTACGTTCTCTTCTTCGAGGTCTATGACTCCGTACTCGCTCGTTATTATGAGGCGCCTATCTTTTGTCACGATATATTTTGCAGGTCTTAGCCCGTTTCTGTCCAAAACGCACCCTATGTAGCGGCCGTCCGTGTAACTTACTGCCGCCGGGCCGTCCCACGCTTCGAAACAGGTACTCATATATTCGTAGAAGGCTCTCAAGTTGGCATCCATATGGGGAGCGTTCTGCCATGGTGCGGGGATGACGGCACGAACCGCTTTGAAAATATCCATTCCATTGACACGCAGAAACTCGAAGAAGTTGTCGAGGCTGGCGCTGTCGCTTGAACCATCCTGCAGCAGAGGAATAATTCTTTTCATCTCCTCATCGCTGAAAACTTCCGATTTTATGGACTCGCACTTGGCCAAAACGTTGAATCTGTTCGCTTCGACGGAGTTGATCTCTCCGTTGTGAGCTATCATCCTGAACGGTTGAGCCAACCTCCACTGCGGCAGCGTGTTTGTGGAAAATCGCTGATGAAAAAGGGAGAAGCTTATCTCGAAATCTGGATCGTTCAGATCTATGTAGAACTCTTTTATATGGGTCGGCATAACCAACCCTTTGTAGCTGATCACATTGTTGGAGAAGCTTGGAATGTAAAAGTCAGGATCATCCTTTACGGCGTTCTCTACCTCTCTTCTGGTGAGGTACAAAAGAGCTTCGAAGCGTTTCGTGGCCATCAGCGAGTTTGGAGCGACGAAAACCTGAACCATAGATGGCAGCGTCTTTAGAGCAAGCTCTCCGAGAGCGTCCGTATTTACAGGCACTTCACGGATAAAAAGAGTCCTAAGATCATTCTTTTCGCAATACTCCTCGAAAAGCTTTAGGTGCTCGCTATTTTTATAGAATATCTGGGCTACCGCATACTGTTTTGGAAGAGCAACTCCCTCCTTTTTAGCAACCTTTTCCATAAACTTGGAAGGCATCGAAAGAAGTAGGCCGCTTCCGTCACCGCTCTTTCCGTCGGCTGCTATCGCTCCGCGGTGCATCATTCTCTCGAGTGCATGGATAGCATCTTCGAGCAGTCCGTGACTCGGCCTGTTGTCGATATTGGCGATCAGTCCGAATCCGCAATTGTCTCTAAAACTTGTCAATAAGTCCATTCCAAACCCTTTTCTATATACAGTCTATGTTTGGTACAATATTCCAAAATTAAGCGATTTTACAAAAAAAGTGGTTACAACTACCTGAAGGACGGTATTTCAAGGTGCAAGGGTTCATTCTCGACGTTAAAAAAGCAAGAAGCGAAGACTCCATAGTCTCCATACTCACACCTGAAAAACTGAAGACTCTCTATAGATTTTACGGAGCCAGACACCCGATAGTTACTACAGGGTACAAGATAGATTTCGAAGCCGAAACCGACTCGGCGAACTTCATGCCTAAACTCAGAAACGTGACACATCTGGGATACCCGTGGCTGGCAGAGTTCGAACGAATGAGAGTGTGGCAGAGCTTTGTCGTACTGCTCTACAGACACCTTAAAGATGTGGAGCTTCCAGGCTCGTTCTACTACGATATGTTGGAGCGCTACGCCTCCATATGGCACCTTCAAAATCCGAAAAGAAGCTCGGTCGAAGCATATCTGCATCTTCTTATGCACGAGGGGAGGCTCCACCCGCCCGACAGATGCTTCGCATGTTCTGGTGAGCTAGACGATAGAGTTTCGCTGATAAGAGCCTACCTGCCGGCCCATCCAAAATGCGCAATAGCTTCGACATATGAGAAGTCAAAGGTTGAAAGACTCTTCCTTACGCTCTCCACCATAGAGCTTGAAGATGAAGAGGTGGAGAGACTCTGGATGACCATGACGGAGGGGTTGTGAGTGATGAGTGTTAAGTGTTGAGTGTTCAGTGTTCGGTGTTGAGTGGTGAGTACTCTAAAATATTTCTATTTGTCACCCAAAGCTACTTTCTCCTTCGAATCCTTACATAAACCGCTTTGGCTCCCCTGTGGGTTACCTGCTCCTCTATATCGAAAAGTCCCGTCGCTTTGACAAGCTCTCCAAGCTTTTTGTAGCCGTAGTTTCGCGGGTCGAACTCCGGAGACTGTTTTGCGATGATATTTCCCATAGCTCCCAAATGGGCCCATCCGCTCTCATCGCTCGATGCTTCGGCTGCATCCATCAAGAGCCGTATAAGTTTTCTATCTCTTTTAAGTTCCGCTGCAGTGAGCCTTTTGATAGGGGCGGTCTCTTCACTCTCCTCGGCTCTTAGAACTTCGGTGAAGATGAACTTGTCGCATGCCGAGACAAACGGTACCGGGGTCTTCTTTTCGCCGAAACCGTAAACGGTAAGGCCCGACTCCCTGATCCTTGCCGCGAGTTTCGTGAAGTCGCTGTCGCTGCTTACGATGCAAAAGCCGTCGAAGTTTCCGGTGTAGAGAAGATCCATAGCATCTATTATCATGGCACTGTCGGTCGCGTTTTTCCCGGTCGTGTAACCGAACTGCTGAATAGGCTGAATAGAGTGGGTCAAAAGTACCTCTTTCCACCCTTTAAGCTGCGGCAGCGTCCAGTCACCGTAAATTCTTTTTACGCTTGCCGTGCCATATTTGGCGATCTCGGCCAAAAGAGCGTCCACTATGGAGGGCTGTGCATTGTCCGCATCTATCAAAACGGCAAGTTTTTCTGTCTTTTCCACGACTCTACCTCTCTAAAAATCTCTCATCCATAAAAGATGCCGGTTGAAGGTGGCAAAATGCAGCCTTGAAACGTTTGAAAAGTTCGGGAAAACTCTCTTCCCACTCCTCGAGCATCTTTTTCGTACTCTCTCTGGCATGGGGCATCTTGACCCTCATAGCCATAGCGGGGCACGCCTCGTCTCCTATCGTTGCTATACCGTTTTCTTGGGCGAATGCGGCAGTCTGACGCTCTCTGACCCACAAAAGAGGGCGTATCACATGAAAACCTTTGTCGCTCCTATATATCGGCGGCATAGAACGCATAGTCCCGTTGTAGAGAATGTTCATGAAAAAACTCTCGGCGGCATCGTCGAGATGGTGACCGAGAGCCACTTTGTTGTACCCGCCTTCGGCAGCCTTCGTATATAAAGCTCCGCGCCTCATTCTCGAAAAGTAGCTGCAAAAGGAGCTGTTTTCCCTTATCGTATCCTGGGCCACTTCGAATATGTTGGTTTCATATACTTCATGCTCTATACCGTGGGCTTTACAGTGCTCATGAAGTGCCTCGTAACTCTCTCCCGGCATTCCGTAATTTACGGTCAACGCTTTGAAAGTAAACTCAAAAGGGGCATGACGCTGCATATATTTGAGCAGGTGCACGAGAGTTATCGAGTCCTTCCCGCCGCTTAAACCGACCAGAACCTTGTCTCCATCCTCTATGAGCCTGTACTTCGCGTTGGCTTTTCCGGCGGCTCTGAGGATCTTTTTACTAAGCTTTATCGAGCTCATCTAATATCGCAAAAATGAAGTCTGCACTCTTTTTGGCGGAGCTTTCAAGGAAAGTGTCAAAATCGAAACCCGCCTCCATATCCGCAGCGTCGCTGATCGCCCTCAAGATAAGAAAAGGTACCTTCAGAGCGTCACACACTACTGCGACGGAGGCTCCCTCCATCTCGAGCGCATCGGCGCCGAAAGTCTCCTCTATCCACTTCTTACGCTCACTGCTAGCTACGAACTGATCTCCCGTAGCGACAACTCCACGTTTTAGTTTTATTCCCTCTTTATGGGCGGCTAAAGAGGCTATTTCCAAGAGTCTCGGGTCGGCCTCTACAAATACCTTCCCTTCAGGCACGTAACCGTAAGGGTGGCCAAAAGCTGTGATGTCAAGGTCATGCTGGCAGAGCTTTGTCGCCGCTATAAGATCACCGATGCGAAGTTCGGGATTGATAGCCCCGGCCACTCCGGAAAAGAGCAGCTTGCTTGCACCGAACTTCTCTATCATAGTTGAAGCGGTAAGTGCGGAAAAAACCTTCCCTATCTTACTGTAAGCTATGACGAGATCGAGAGATCCATACATTGCAGTATAGTAGATATTGTCGGCTATCTCGTGCCGTTTTACATTTTCGAGTCTACTTACTATAGGCTCTATCTCTTCGGGCATAGCCCCCATCACTCCTACGATCATCTGCTCTCCTGCGCCAACTCTTCTACGACACTGCAGAGAGAGTCGTAGTCGCTGACGACCATAGTAGGCTTTTTGGTCGTTCTCCGGTTCAGCCCTTTCAAGACACCGCCATGTCCAAACTCGATATATCTCTCTACAAGGTCGTCGTTCTCTCTAATGGAGTGTTTGTAAAGTACGGGTGAAACCAGCTGTCTGCCCAAAAGGTCGAGCGCCTCGGCTTTCGAGTTGTAGGCTTTCGCGGTTACGTTGGAGATGACAGGGGCCGTAAAACTATCTTCAAGTACCCTCTCAAGAGCTTCGGTGAGCGGCTCTACGGCACTCTCAAGAAGTGGGCAGTGGCTTGCTACCGACATATTGAGCAGCATTACGCGTCTCGCTTTAGCCTCTTTGAGTCTATCCTCTATGCTTTGAAGGTCGCTTTTTATACCGGCAATCACGATTTGACCGTCGGCGTTGTAGTTTGCAGGCCACACCTTTTTGCCCTCTTCGCGTGCATCGTGGCAGATAGCCTCCACATCTTCGTCGGCAACGCCCAAAACGACCATCATACCGGCATCGACCCCTTCACACGCTTTTTGCATAAGCTCACCTCTTAGATGAACGAGTTCAACCGCATCGAGCCAATCTATCGCACCTACCGCAGAGAGTGCCGAAAATTCGCCAAGGGAATGGCCAAGAGCGAATGCGGGGACGCTTGAGATCTCTTTGCCAAAAAGTCTGTAAGCCATCATAGAGACAAGTAATATTGCAGGCTGCGTATACTTTGTCTGCTCCAACATATCGTTCGGCTCAAAAAGCAGGTTCGCCATATCGAGTTTCAGCCGATCGCTTGCAGCCTCTAACATCTGGGCCGCTTCAGATGAGTGTTCGACGAAAGATTTTCCCATTCCTACGGCCTGGGAACCCTGCCCCGGATATAGAAAAGCTGTTTTTTTCATAGATATTCCTTCCATTCTGTAATTTTTTTTCTCAATGTATTGCGATTCAGCCCAAAGGCTTGAGACATCTTCAACTGACTCTTGAATTTTCTTGTGCCGGCTCGTATGAGGGGGACTTCATATATCATAAGTTCTTTTCTGTAGATATCCCCGCTATCATCCATACGCTCGTCAAGATATACTTCGTTCATATACAAAAGTTCATCTCTCTCCAGATTTTTGGCAAAAAATTGCAAAAAGATCGACCGCCGTAAAGAGAAGGCGTTTTGGGACAGATCGACACTTTCTATATTCGGTACAAATCTGTTTCCATTCTCTTTTTCACCAAAAAGGGTCAAAATTTCATTCGCGAACTTTTTTGCCAGAGGTTCAATATCTTCTTCTCTCTCCTTCAGCGGAGGCAGCTCTATCCTTACACTGAAAAGTGAACTTATGGAAGCTACGGAAGATGGGTCTTCGGCGATGGCTATCACCTTTGCAGAGCCTCTATTGACTGCTTGGGAGAGTCTTGAAAGGGAGTCTATTTTTTCTATCTCTTCGATAATTATCTGGTCGCTTTTTTCAATAAGAGTGTAGATATCGGGATCTGCACCGTTTACAATGAGTGCGTCGGGCATCATGTAGGATGCCAGAGTGTGGCGTCCGGTACCGCGTTCACCGCTTATAAGGGTGTTGAACTGGAGAGATTTGAGAAGATTGGCAGATTTCAAAGCCTCTTTGAGAGGCTTTGATTCCGCTATGATGTTAATGGTTTCCACATCCTGTGCCGCAACCACAACCTTCAGCACCAGGCTGCTCTACCTGTCCACTGAGAGACTCGTTTACGGTAGGCTCACGAACTTCGGCTACTGTAACGCTGAAGAGCAGATCTTTTCCGGCGAGCGGATGGTTGAAGTCGATAACGACTTCGTTTTCATCGAAACTTTTTACGGTAACTTGAACAGTTCCTCCATCTTCACTCTGACCATATAGCGTCATTCCTTCCTGAAGATCTATACCGGCAAACTGCTCTCTCGGCATCTTCTGCACGGCTTCGGGATTGTACTCGCCGTAAGCTTCGGCTGCATTTACGAGAATGTCGGCACTCTCGCCACTCTCCATCCCTTTCATCTGATTTTCAAGACCCGGAATGATCTGCTGTTTGCCTGTTATGAACGATAGTGGCGCCTGTCCAAGATTTGAGTCTACCACTTCGCCTGTTTTGGCATCTTTAACTTCGTAGTTGAAAGATACTACGTTGTTGTCTTCAATTTTCATGATTGATATTTCTCCTTTAAAAAGTAGCAGATTCTATCACACCCTTCTT
>JALSPH010000204.1 GCA_026986055.1 Campylobacterales bacterium | reverse complement strand
CGGCGGAATGATAGCGATGCGTGTGGCGGTGCACCCGGCGTTAACCCATATAGAGGATCAAAAGGTAAGACTCGCCCGTACTCTTGAAGCTGTAAGGGGGCTCTTTGCGCTAGTTCTTCCTTTCATAGTACTGCTTCTTCTTGCGGGACTTGTAATGGCGCTTGCCATAGGCTCTGCGGGGGGAGTCGTAATGCACCTTAAAGAGGGGATCTGGACCATCATGACGATAAACTACGCCCTTATGGTAAGGCGCAGAAATCTTGCCGAGAGGAGATTTATCTCCGGCGATCTTGCAGGAGCGGCCGAGTTGATGGGTACGATTTCCAAATATATGCTTCCTGCGAACATACTCCTTGGGGTTTTGGCACTTGCGGCCGGCGTCACCTTGAGGGGCTTTTAGAAGATATGCTTCTTCTTGGCTCCTCGTCGCAGACTCGCGCCTCGATACTCCGCGCCAACGGTATAGAGTTCGTTCAGAAAGGGTGCGAGTTCGACGAGGATGCGCTTGAACACTCGCTCCCGAAAGATTTCGTCTACCATGCGGCTATGGGAAAGCTCAAAGCTTGCGAAGCCAGATATGGACTCGGTATGCCTATTCTTTGTGCAGATACCGTAGTGACGGCAGATGGAGAGATTTTGAGAAAGGCGGTCGATGCGAAAGATGCTAAAGAGATGTTGATGAAGCAGAGCGGAAAGAGCGTCTCTATCGTAACTTGCACCGCATACAAGTCTAAAAGTAAGATGTTTGTCGACTTAAGCGAAACGGTTTATCAATTTTTACCTTTTGACGAAAAGGATCTGAGCCGCTACATAGATAGCGGCGAGTGGAGGGGAAAGGCCGGAGCCTGCATGGTTGAAGGGTTTTGCAAACCCTACATCAAAAGCGTCAGAGGGTACGAATCGTGTGCGATGGGGCTAAGTGTAGAGAAGCTTAAGCCTTGGCTGGAAGGTTGAAAAGTTGAGTGTGAGACTCTTTAAAGAGGCACTATACGCAAGAGAGTTGGAGGCGGTGAGGGCTTCCGGACGCTTCAGGGAGCCTACAACATTGAGCGAAGAGGCCATAGATATGGCTTCCAACGACTATCTTGGGCTTGCGCACAAAAAGAGGCTTTTAAAAAGTGCCTGCAAAAAGGTCGCTTCCTACCCATACCACGCTCCGAAATCTTCGATGTTCGTGGGCGGTTACCATCCGATACATAAAGAGTTTGTCGACGATCTGTGCAGGATAAACCGCTTTGAGGCAGGGGTCGTAGCAGGTAGCGGCTTTTTGGCCAACCTGGGACTAATCGAGGCTCTGGTAAGAAAAAAAGATGTCCTCTTTATAGATGAGAGTTACCATGCAAGCGGCATAATGGCCCTGGGGCTCGTAAAGGGTGAAGTGGTCACTTTCAACCACAACGATCCGGACGATCTTTTGGAAAAGTTGGCCAAAAAAGAGGTTAAGGGTAGAAGAGTCGTAGCCGTCGAGGGGATCTACTCGATGGAGGGTGACATCCTCAAGCGTGAGATCTTCGATATAGCCGAGTGGTTCGGAGCTTTGATGATAGTGGACGAGGCCCACAGCAGCGGAACCGTAGGTAAGAGTTTGCTCGGAGTTTTCGACCACTACGACATAAAGCCGACGCATCTGCATATAAAGATGGGTACTCTCGGTAAAGCCTACGGAAGTTACGGTGCGTATATACTCGGCTCCAAAGAGGTGATCTCTTTTTTGCACAACCGCGCGAAACCGCTCATATACGCCACTGCACCCTCTCTTTTCGATATCGCTCTGGCGCATGAGAGTTTCAAATACATAAACAGTAAAAGCGGCAAGCTATCAAAGAAGATAGATAAGCTCAAAGAGCGTGTACGAAAGAGTCTCGGTTTAACGCCTGACGGTATGATAGTCCCCATAGGTATGCCCGATATTGAGAGTGGGCGTCGCATAAAAGAGGCTCTTTTGAAGGATGGGTACGAGGTGGGGTTTATTCGCCCTCCTACCGTAAAGAGGCCGATGCTCCGCGTTATTTTACGCACCTGTGTAAAAAGAGGCGAGTATCGTAAACTCTTTGAAAGGGTTAAAGAGCTTCTGCATGGGTGAGTTTGAGTGCTCCTTGAAGATAGTGGATGAAAAGAGGTGTTATGTCGATATCTCTTTTTCCATAAAGAGGTCGTTGGCTCTGGTGGGTGAGAGCGGAAGCGGTAAAAGCCTTACGCTTAAAGCGCTTCTTGGTATGCTGCCTTCGGGTTTCAAAGCGGAGCTTGAGTATAAGAGCGACTTTGAGCTAGTAAGAGGCAAAAGTGTCGCTTATGTGCCGCAAAACCCCTTTACCGCCCTATCTCCCCTGACGAAGATCAAAGATCAGTGGATCGTGGCGGAGGGTCACGCAAAAGAGAGTATGAGGGCCGTCGGGCTTGGAAGCGAAATGCTTTTGAGATTTCCTCCGGAACTCTCGGGCGGCCAGCTTCAAAGAACGGTTATCGCTATGGCGCTAGCCACAAGGCCGAAGCTTCTTCTTCTGGATGAGCCGACTACCGCACTCGATGCAGATTTGAGAGATGTGGTGGTCAAGCTTCTGCTCGATCTTCAGGAGAGGTTTGGATTCAAGATGCTCTTCGTGACGCACGATATTTCGACGGCTCGGAAGCTGTGTGAAGATATAACGGTAATAAGAGACGGAAGAGTCGTAGAGAGCGGGCCTATGGAGGTTGTAACCAAAGAGCCGAAGAGAGAGTACACAAAGGCACTCATAGAGGCCAATTTCGCCAATCGGGAGTTTAGAAGATGAGATTTCTGTTCAGATGGATCTTTAGGCTCGGAGTCATAGCGGCATTTGCCGCAGCCGGCTATCTGCTCTATCTATATTTTGAAATAGGTCATCAGGTGCGTCCACTGGTGGAGTACAATCCGCCGAAAACGACACAGATTTTCGACCGTAACGGTAAACTGCTCGCCAACGTTTTCGAAAAGGAGCACAGAATATACGTCCCTTACGAAGAGATACCGGGGCGTGTCATAGAGGCTCTGGTGGCTATAGAGGATACTCTCTTTTTCGAACATCACGGTGTAAATCCCGAGGCGATATTCAGGGCGATCATAAAAGATATAAAGGCTAGAAAGCTTGTGGAAGGGGCCTCTACCCTTACGCAACAGCTTGTCAAATCGACTCTGCTTACAAGGGAAAAGAAGATAGAGAGGAAGATAAAGGAGGCGCTTCTTTCGATACGTCTGGAGCAGGAGCTTACAAAAGAGGAGATTTTGGAGCGCTATCTCAACGCCATATTTTTCGGACACGGATATTACGGCATCAGAACAGCGGCGCTCGGCTACTTCCATAAAGATCTCGACGAGTTGACTCTGAAAGAGATAGCTATACTGGTAGGGCTTCCGAAGGCTCCAAGCGCCTACGATCCGACCCGCCGTTACGCAAACGCTATGGCAAGAGCCAATCGCGTTTTGGAGAGGATGAGAACTCTTGGGTGGATAGATGAAGCGACATATATGAGTGCCGTAAAAGAGGCTCCCGAAGTTTTCGACGATACGTTGACTCAAAACAGAGCCCCATATGTCGTCGATGCCGTCGTCAAGAGTTTGAAGGCCAAGTACCCGGATATTCGCAGGGGTGGCTACAAGGTCCATACCGCGGTAGACCTCGAGTATCAGGAGATGGCCAGAAAGGCTTTGAAGTTCGGATATGATGCATACTGGAAACGGCATGAAGGGGATGATAACGTCTCCAAAACATTCAACGGTGCCATGGTCGTACTCGATGGTAGGAGTGGAGACGTTCTGGCTATGCTTGGCGGCGTCGATTATGCCAAAAGCCCTTTCAATAGAGCGATCTCCTCCAGACGTCAGCCGGGGTCTGCCTTCAAGCCTTTCATTTATGAAACCGCTTTGAACCTCGGTTACAACCCTTCCAGCAAGATTCCGGATATCGCAAGAACGTATCGTTTCGAAGAGGGAGATACCGAAAAACTGTGGCAGCCGAAAAATTATGAAAAGAACTACAAAGGTATCATAACCCTGCGCGAAGCGTTGGTTCACTCAAGAAATCTTGCTACGATAAATCTCGTAAACGAGATAGGCATAATGACCCTTCATAAGAAGCTCAAGCCGCTTGGCATAAAAGATCTGCCCTACAACCTCTCCATAGCGCTTGGAAATTTGGCTTTGTCGCCGATGCAGTTGGCGAGACTCTATACGGTTTTTGCAGATATGGGAACTCTGCACGAGCCGCGGCTGGTTACCGAGCTTTACGACAGCGAGGGTAAGTTGCTTATGAGAGTCGAGCCGCAAAGCAAAGAGATATATCCGAAACCGCAGGCATATCTGCTTGTCGATATGTTAAGAGATGTCGTACGAAGAGGTACGGGTAGAAATGCGAGGGTCAGAGGGATGGATATTGCCGGCAAAACCGGTACCACAAACAACAGTGTAGATACATGGTTCTGCTCTTTCACTCCCGATGTCGAAGCGATTGTATGGTTCGGAAACGATGACAACACCCCTTTGCCGAAACGGGAAACCGGAGGTCGTACCGCTGCACCGGTCGCAAGAGTTTTCTACACCGACCTTGTACGTAAACACCCCGAATACAGAAGAGAGTTCGAAGAGCCAGAAGGCGTCTACCGTGTAAAAAGAGGAGGGAAAGAGTTTATATATACCGATATCTCCATTTTGCCGTCCGATAGCCAAGTAGAGTCCGAAGAGGAGATTCTCTTCTAAAGAGTTTATGCTAATTGAACCTTATGAAAAATGGAAAATGAACGAAAGCTTGAATGTTTTAGCGGGAAAACTTACGCTGAAAAATTGCGCTTGTTCAGCTATTTTTAGGAAGTTTTCTAGCGTTTGCGAAGCAGCAACTTCACTTGCTTGAGTCAATTTTCCAATTTTTCAGAGTATTCAGTAATGAAGAGTGAGTAGAATCTTCAAGCTGTTTTCATCTTCTGTTATATGGCTTGAAGGTTTCTGCTTATACTCGTATTTTAACTTTAGTTGGGCATTTTGTTTCAGCATATATCCATATGAGAAGGAGAGTATCTTTTGGGAAGTTGAAGAGTCGTAATATTTTTGGGAGACTTCCAGAACCGTGCTTGATTTTTCGAATCCATCCAGGACGATACCTAAGCTGAAGTCGATTGCTAAATTTGACTCTGTGGCGTACAGGATCGGATCTATCATCGTATAGAGATAACCATATTTGTTTCCCCAGCTTAGGCCAGCTCCTACTTTAGCGGAAAAAACCGCTTCGTCGTTTAGATAGTTCCTGTCCCATCCAAATTTCGTTCTCCAAGAGAAAGGCTTTATCAAGTCGCTTCTTTGAGAGATCGAAGTTATGGAGAGAATAGTCAACTCTTCAACTTTGAAACTATTTAAATCGAAGAAGAAATTGCCGTTTAAAAACTCTATTTGCGTGCCTCTTAAAAAGCCGAAACTTCCATCCTCAAGGGTGTGATAAGCTGGCCTAAACCCAAAAAGAGCATAGCTCTTTCCGCTACGATGAAGAGTACCGACTCTAAATGCAGCGGCTCTATGGCTCAAGATCGGGTTTTGAGGATCTTCTATCTTGACAATATCGCCTCTTTTTAATGCCGCTCTCGATTTTGATAACTTGTAGAAAATATCGAGATACTCACTTTTCTCCATCTCGCTTTTGGCGTAATTGTACTCAAGAAGTTCTATAGCGGCTTCTAAGATATATCTTTTCTGTTGAGTCGGAATTTCTGTAGACGAGACTATCTCTTCGCTCTTTTGCGGTCTATTCTGCAAAATCTGTACGTAGTGGATATATTTTTTGTCGATCAGCTCTTCATATCTTAAAAGGATAGTGTGCTTTGAAGGTCTATAGTTTTCATCACTTATCAGCCCCTCCTCTTTTGCTGCATGAATGGTTTCAAGCGGGATAACATGGTATGTAAAGTGCTCTTTAAGATGTACCGACGGTCTGGCCGTCTCAATTAGCCAAAGCATGTTGTAAGAGCAGTTTTCCGTAAAAAAGTAGTATTTCGATCTTATTCCGTTGAGTTCCCAGATATGTCTGACCATCTTCATCACTTCATCTTCGCTTAAGTTGAGGTCGTATTCCCAAATATCTCTTTTTTCTCTGTCTCTGTACTCTTTCAATTTTTCATAATATGGAAGGAGTGAGTATTTACCGTAGTAGCCGCCGAAAAGCCCTTTAACGGCAAATGTTATGGCGTTTTCTCTATTTTCGTCCGCTTCCGCGGCATAGTTGACTGCATATGCTAAAAGTTTAGATTTGTAGTGAGAGTTGATTCTTAAAAAAGTATGTCCGAACATTGATGCAGGTGAGTTTATGTGTGCAGCCGGAAAAACGATGGTAGCGGATTTTGGCGACAACCTTTCTACGGTCTTATCAAACTCGTTGCAAGTGACTTTTGGAAAATTTTTTATCTGAAGCTCTTTTTCAAGCCACCATTTTCTTGCAGGAAAGAGGCATGCCGTCGAGTTGTCGTCAAAACGTGTTTCGTTAAAGAGAGCGTTAATAGTAGCGTTTAGCTCCGCTTTAGGGTCATATTTGCCGTTCTTGGATAGAAAAAATCTCGGGTCGTCGATTTCGCTCTCACCCTCTCTCATATGTAGAAGTAGATGCCAGTACCTTTTTTGATATAGCTTTAAACCTTCGGCTTTCTCTATATAAAAAGAGGCACTTTGCGCATAGCAAAATATCGAAGCGATAATAGTTAAAATAATAGTTTTGATCAACTTGAAGTTTCTTGATAAAGCTTGGCTTTTAAAAGCCAAGCTTTAATTGAAAATTAGAGTGTAGTTGCGGAGATGTTGTCAAGAACGTCTGACATCTCTACGTTTTTGGAAGTGTATATTCTGTTGTAATTCTCTTGAAGAGCGGCTGCGAACGCTTCGCTATCTTCTACATTTAGAAGCTCTGCAAGGGTATCTATAGTCTCACCGTGGCCGACTGCAATCTCTTTTGCAAGAGTATCCATATTTGCCGCTACGAACTCTTCGGCTCTCTCATTCATCACAAGCTTTGTCTTTTTACATCCGAGAGTTCCGGAAGTTATACCGAAAGTCTGGTTTCCTGAAGTTCCGTTTGTAGTCGCTTGAAGCGCAAGCATAATGGCAGAAGAGTCATCCTTTATGAGCATCGCGCCAAGACCGCAACCAGTTTGGTTATTCACTCCGGCAAATGCCGTAGAGGCTATAGTGAGGGCCGCTATCGTACTAACTACTATTTTTCTCATATTTTCTCCTATTTTTGGTTTTAGTAGGTGAGAGAATAATACAGAGTTCACCCTTAAAATATCTTTTAACCAACGTTACCTTAAATAAGAGTATAATACATAAATGTGATATGACGGAGGAGCAAATGACGCCGCAGGAGCGATACAAGAAACTCAAACAGCACTTAAGCGAGGAGAACCCGGTTCTTCTTGATGTTATAAAGTATTACGAAATTCTAGACAAAGTTGCCCGTAAAAACGGATTTTTGGATCCCGAAGATACCTACACGGCGCACATATCATGGTGGCCGCTCATCTCGATCCTGGGTACCTTCTCTTCGGGAAAGTCCACTTTCATAAACCAATATCTCGGTATAAAAGCACAAAGTACCGGCAACCAGGCGGTCGATGACAAATTCACGGTTATCTGCTACGGAAGCGGCGAAGATGTTACGACTCTGCCGGGTTTGGCGCTCGATGCCGATCCCCGTTTTCCTTTCTACAACATAAGTGAAGAGGTGGAGAAGGTGGATGCCGGCGAGGGGAGCAGGGTGAACCTCTACCTTCAGCTAAAAACCGTACGCTCGGAGGCGGTGAAGGGTAAGATTATCATAGACTCGCCCGGTTTTGATGCAGACTCTCAGCGCGACGCTATACTGCGGATCACAAGCCATATCATAGATATGTCCGATCTGGTTTTGATATTTTTCGATGCCAGGCACCCGGAGCCGGGTGCCATGAGGGATACTCTGGAGCATCTTGTAGGCGCTGCCGTAAACCATAGAGATGCCAACAAGATACTCTACATTCTAAACCAGATAGATACGACGGCAAAAGAGGATAACCTCGAAGATGTCATAGGGTCGTGGCAAAGAGCTCTCTCTCAGCAGGGGCTGGTTGCCGGAAACTTTTTCGCTATATATAGCGAAGATGCGAAGGTTCAAATAGAAGATGAGGCTCAGGCGGAGCGCTTGAAGCGAAAGAGAGATGAGGATCTTAAAGAGATAACGGATAGGATGGATAAAGTCGGTATCGAGAGGGCGTATCGCATAACCAAAGCGCTCGAGGATTTTGCGAAAGAGATCAAAGATGAGAAGTTTCCCATGCTTAAAAAGGCTCTTCGTAAGTGGTCCGAGAGAGTGGTTATAGTCGATTTGGTACTTTTTGGAGTACTCTTTGCAGCGATCGCACTGCTGGAACTTCAGTTCGGTTTCGTACAGACGCTTTCATCCTCTCCCATCTCTTCCGCAGTATCCCTGCTGGTACTTGCGGCCGTTCTGCTTTTTCTGCACTTCAAGGTGCGAAACTTCGTCGGCAAAAGAGTCTACAGAAAGCTCGAAGCACAGGATCACGCCGTAGCGACCGCTTTCAAGCACAACACAAGATGGTGGTACCCTCTGGCCAGAGCGAGATTCAGCGGCTGGATAGGATTGTCGCAGAAGCGTCTTGAGGGGGTTATAGCCGAGAGCAAAAAGGCTATACAGAGACTCAACGACCAGTTCGTCAGCCCATCAGGTAGTCATATGAACGAAAGAAATCATACAGAAACAAAGTAATAAAACTTGACATTGCTACTATCAAAGTTATAAAATTCCATATAAAAAAAGAGGAGTTTTACGATGTCGAAGCATGAGTTTCAGACAGAGGTGAACCAGCTTCTGCACCTGATGGTCCACTCTCTCTATTCGAATAAAGAGATATTTTTAAGAGAGC
>JALSPH010000203.1 GCA_026986055.1 Campylobacterales bacterium | reverse complement strand
GGTAGATTTTTCAACCTTCGGAGTAGGGCAGGTTTCGGCAAAAACCAGGGTTGCAGTTGCCGTCAGGGCGAGCAGCGACCATTTCTTCATAGATTGCTCCTAATCTTTATCTTTAGATGCAAAGCTTCCAGCAAAAACCGTTCCTTTTTAACCGTTACCTAAAGTCGCTACTCTTCAATACTCTCTTCGGGAAGCTCCTCTTTCTCCTCTTTCGGGCAGCTTGCGATGGAGTTTACTTTGTCGCCGCTATCGAGCCTGACGATTTTTACACCGCTTGTGTTTCTACCCGCTTTGCGGATGCTCTGCATATCTACACGTATCATCTTGCCGCTTTGGGTAAGAACCATAAGGTCTTTATCTTCATCGACTATCACGACTCCGACGGCATCTCCCGTTTTTGGAGTGAGCTTCATGGCTACCACACCTTTGCCGCCTCTGCTTTGGAGCCTGTACTCTCCAGCTTCGGTCCGCTTTCCTATTCCCTTTTCGGCAACCGTCAGGAGCTCTTGCTCTTCGCTTTGAATCGTCGTAGCGCCTACTACGAAGTCACCCTCTATCTTGAAGCGGATAGCCGTTACGCCTCGCGCGGTGCGGCCTATCTCTCTAGCGTCGGTTACAGGGAAGCGTATGCACATACCCTTTTTGGTCAAGACAAAGAGCCATTGCGTTTCGGGCAGAACAATTTTTGCGGTTACCAGATCATCCTCTTCATCGAGAGTTATGGCGCGTACCCCTACGGATCTTATGTTTTTGAACTCGCTGAGATTGGTTCTTTTGACGATACCGTTTTTCGTGAAGAATGCCAAAGATTTACTCTCGTCAAAATCGGTCGTCGGAATGATCGCCATTATGTTTTCATCAGGTTGAAGCTGGATGAGGTTTACCACCGCTTTACCCTTTGCCGTTCTGGAGCCTTCGGGGATCTTGTAGACTTTGAGCCAGTATAGCTGTCCTCTGTCCGTGACGAACATCAGCGTATCGTGGGTATTGGAGATGAAGAAGTTCTCTATGAAGTCGTCGTCGTGAGTCGTGACGGCGGTTTTACCCTTTCCTCCTCTATGCTGCTTTTCGTACTGTTTTACGGGGACGCGCTTTATGTAGCCTCTGTGGGTGATCGTTACGACCATAGGCTCGTTTGGAATTAGGTCTTCTATATCTATATCTTCATAGTCGTCTACGATCTCCGTCAATCTTGGAGTGGAGAATTGCTCTTTTATCTCCAAAAGCTCCTCTTTTATGATCTGGCTTAGAAGATCTTCGCTTTTGAGGATATTGCCGAGTCGTTCGATCTCCGCCATAAGCTCTTTGTACTCTTTCTCTATCTTGTCTCTCTCTAGCCCCGTCAAGCGCTGCAAACGCATATCCAAAATCGCCTGAGCCTGCTTTTCGCTGAGACTGAAGCGTGCCATCAGCCCCTCTTTCGCTTCACTCGCATCTTTTGAGGCGCGAATGAGCGCTACTATTTCATCTATATTGTCCAGAGCTATTCTCAAGCCTTCAAGTATATGGGCTCTCGCTTTGGCTTTTTCGAGTTCGAAGATCGTTCTTCGTATTATTATGGTTTTACGATGCTGCAAAAAGAGGTTCAGCAGCTCCATAAGATTGAAGACTTTCGGCTCTTTGTTCTGGATGGCAAGAAGTATGATGCCGAAAGTGGTCTGCATCTGGGTAGATTTGAAGAGGTTGTTGAGCACGATTTCACTCATCGTATCTTTCTTAAGCTCTATGACTACGCGTATACCTTCACGGTCACTCTCGTCTCTAACTTCGCTGATACCCTCTATCACTTTATCTTTGGCAAGTTGAGCGATGTTTTCTATGAGCTTACTCTTGTTTACCTGGTAGGGCAGTTCATCTATGACGATGACCTCTCTGTGCCCCTTCTTCTCTATATGCGTTTTAGCTCTTACCTTGATTCGCCCTCTACCCGTTTTGTAAGCGTCGAGTATCCCTTTTCTTCCAAAGATTATGCCTCCAGTAGGAAAATCGGGACCCTTTATATGCTCCATAAGATCGTCTAGTTCAGCCGACGGGTTGTCTATCATTACCAAGAGAGCCTCTATCAACTCATCCAACCTGTGGGGAGGG
>JALSPH010000202.1 GCA_026986055.1 Campylobacterales bacterium | reverse complement strand
TGCTCGATGCCGGAGTCAGAGAGCTTACCGTAGGCCAATACCTGCAGCCGTCCCCTTCTCATATAGCCGTCGCCAAATACTACCCGCAAGAGTTTTTCGAGAAGATCGCCCAAAAGGGAGAAGAGATGGGTTTCAAGTCGGTTATGGCCGGAGTGCTTGTTAGAAGCTCCTATTATGCGGAAAAGCTATAACCATTTTTATGGCACGTGAACTTCGCACTGCCTATACTCCTTCAGCGCCTCCGGCATCAGCTTTTTGAGCTGCTCTATACGGCTTTTTGAGGTAGGGTGGGTAGAGAAGTAGACTATAGGCTCTTTACCCGCTTTTGAAAACTTCTCCCAAAATTTGAGTGCCTCTCGCGGGTCGTAACATGCCATCGCCATTATTATAAGTCCTATATGGTCGGCTTCGCTCTCCTGCATTCTGGAGTATGGTAGCATGACTCCTACTTGAGAGCCGATGCCTATGGCGGCCTGGTAGAGCTGGGAGTACTCCCCGCCGTTTCTGGCCGCAATGTCGGTCGCCACTGCCGCGGCAAGTCCGGTAAGCTGGGCGACACTCAGCCTCTCAGCCACATGGTGGGCTATGGCGTGGGCGATCTCGTGTGCCATTACGGTAGCAAGCTGCGCGTCGTTGTCGATATATTTGAAGAGCCCGGTGTAGACGAAAACGTGGCCGTTGGCTAGGCAGAAGGCGTTTGGGACTTTGTCGTTTTCGATGACGTAGAATTTCCAATCAAGGTCCATTCTCGTCGCAGCCGCTATCCTCTTTCCGACTCTCTCTACCGGCACCGTATATTTGGGGTCGCGGGAGACCTTTTCCGTTTTAAATATCTCCTCTTCGGTCTGCAGTCCGAGAGCCATCTCCTGGTCGGGAGAGAGCATTATGATCTGGGTGCGGCCTGTGATGGGTGCTTTTGCACACCCTAAAAGAATAAGCAAAGGCAGCAGTATCAGAGCTATTCGTCCCATTTTCACCTCTTTATGCACTACGGCATATTTTTGGTTACAATTGTACCAATTTTTTAGGGAGTAATCGTGAAAAGGTGGATAGATGGTAAACATAGTGCTTGTTGAGCCCAAAATAGCACCAAATACCGGTACTATTGGTCGACTCTGCGTGAATATGGGTGCGACTCTGCATCTTGTGGAGCCTATGGGCTTCGAGATAGACGACAAGAAGCTCAAACGTGCCGGTCTCGACTACTGGTACAAACTCAACCCGACCATCTGGCCCTCTCTTGAAGAGTTTATGAAGAGTAACGGAGACAAAAGGCTATGGCTGGCGACGACCAGAACCGACAGAGTCTATTTCGAAGCCGACTTCAAGCCCGGTGACTACCTGCTTTTCGGGAGTGAAACGAGCGGTCTTCCCGAAGCGCTTTTGAAAGAGTATCCTCAAAAGTGTATAACCATACCGATGACTCCCGAAGGCAGAAGCCTCAACATCTCCATAAGCGTCGGAATAGTCGCATACGAGGCGGTAAGGCAGAATTACGAAACTTTCAAAGGATTATTATGAAGACTTTCATGGATATTTTCATGACCGCGGCTTTCGTGCTCTTTATGATTTGGATCATAAAAGGTTACCACGCTCAGAAGTATGACGAACGCTACGGTGAAAACGGCAGTGAAACGAAAAAGAAGGGAGATGAGGAGAAGAGTGAGTGAAAGCGGTGATACAGCGTGTAAGCCGCAGCTTGGTAGCCGTCGACGGCAGTGTCGTCGGAAAAATCGGTAGAGGCGTCAACATACTTCTTGGAGTCTTGAAGGGGGATAGGCCCGAAGATATCGAGAAGATGGTTTCAAAGATCGTCAATCTGCGCATCTTCCCCGATGAGAGCGGTAAAATGAACAGAAGTCTTGTAGATATCGATGGGGAGGCTTTGGTTGTCAGCCAATTCACCCTTGCCTCAAACCTAAAGAGGGGCAGAAGACCTTCCTTCGACGAGGCTATGGAGCCAAGCGAGGCTAAACGGATGTATGAACTCTTTTGCGACCGCCTTGCAGAGTATGTAGAGGTAAAAAGAGGGGTTTTCGGGGCGATGATGGAGGTTGAGATAGTCAACGACGGTCCCGTAACTTTCATAGTGGACTCAAGGGAGATTTGAAGTGGCGACTTATGAGAAAACAGGTATCGTCGATGAGAAGATGATAGTCGAAATTTTGAAAAAAGAGGGCTGTTTCAATATTTTCAAATGGAGAGATAGCGCCGGAACGAGGTATGCCGAGCACTCCCACCCGTACGATGAAGTGAGGTGGGTACTTTCAGGCACTCTGGAGATAACCGAGAGCGGTAAAACTATAAGACTTGAGCCCGGCGACAAGCTCTGCAGCGAAGCGGGAGTCGCTCACACAGCTTTTGTGCCCGAAGATGTGGTTTACATATGCGGGAGTAAAAAGGGCTGAACTGCAGCGCTATTTACTCCTGTCGAGCTTGAGTATAAGCTCTTTTAGCTCTCCTATCTCTCTTCTAAGACTCTCAATATCTTCGCTCTTTTTATCGGAGTGAGACTCCTCTTTTTTATCCTCACTTCCCTCATCTTTGATCGCGAAAATGGCATCTACTATTATACCTATGAGGAGGTTGACCATGACAAACGTGGAGAGCAGGACGAAAATGATAAAAAATACCCAAGCGTTGGGAAACTGCTCCATAACCGGGCGCGCTATGCCCATAGACCAGCTCTCGAGGGTCATGACCTGAAAAAGGGTGTACATTGAAGCGCCAAGCGTACCGAACCACTGAGGGAAAGCCTCTCCATAGAGTGACGTGGCCATGATGGCAAAGACGTAGAACATCAGAAGAAGTATCATAGCTACCGAACCTATGCCCGGAATGACGCTTACAAGAGCCGCTATGATCTTTCTCATCTGCGGAACTACGGTAAGAAGCCTGAAAAGCCTAAGCACCCTTAAAACTCTAAGTATGGAGAACTCGTCTGTGGCGGGAACGAGAGATATGGCGACTACGAAAAAGTCGAAAAGACTCCACGGGTCTTTGAAAAACGAGACTCTGTGGACGTAGATTCTGAGGATAATTTCGACTGTGAAGATAGCTATGACGAGCCAGTCGAGAAAAACCAGAACGGGGCCATACTCGGACATTACGCTTTTGGATGTCATTAGACCCAAGGTGATTCCGTTGAATATGATAAGCGCCGTTATAAAGTTTCTGAACTTAGCCGAACCTACAAGTGCAGAGACCTTTTCGTACATGATTCTCCTTTTTTGACAGAATTTTATTCTATCTCTATCAATAAAACGGGAGTGTCGTAGAGTTAAACTCTATTCTTTAGAAAAATATATGATGTAGATCAGTATTATTGTCATTAGTCATTAGTCATTGGTCATTTAGTGATGATGAAGTTGAGTAGATAGGAGGCATTGTGGTAAAGGCAGCTCTTTTGTCTCTATTTCTCATCTCTTTCTCTTTCGCTTGCAGTGGAGACTGCATCAAGTGCCATCCGGTTTTGAAAAAGAGTATCGACGAACCTCACCATGAAGTTATAAAAAGGTGTATCGAGTGCCATAAAGATAGCTCTACCGGAGTTTCAAGCTGCGGTCAGGACTGCTTCGAGTGTCACGACAAAAAGAGACTGGCCGCTTCGCCGCTGCCGGAGCACAGGGCGATAAGCCGCTGTTCCAGGTGCCACATGGGTAAAAAGGAGCTTATGCGGAGTCAAGACCCATTTTTCGTACCCTGAAAAATTTCCGACTTTTTGCCGATATATGAGATATCAAAAGTGCAAGGATGCAACATGGTACAGCTAAACACTCTTACATCTACGATGAACTCTTTTTCTTTCGATCTTACTACAAGCTCCGGTGACACTATATCTTTATCTCTATACGACAACAAGTCTATAGCTTACGAGAGTTTTGAGAGCGGGGGCTCCAGCGGCTTCTCGATGAGCCTCAAGCATGAGTTCGGCTACTCCTTTTCATACAGAGGAGACGGAATAGATGCGCAGGATATGAAAGAGATCGAAAAGGCGATGAAAGAGATAAAACCTCTCTTTCAGAAGTTTATGGAAAACGTGCGCGAGACCGATCGGATGCCGGGAGTTAAAGAGCTGACCAACCTTTCGCAGAAGATAAGGTCGAAAATGCCGAAGCTTGAAAGTCCCGACGCACTCGATATGCTAAAAGAGAGGAGTGTCGATACGATCGACGAGCTGCTTAAGAGTTTCGAGAGAAACGACAAGGTTCTAAACGCGTCGAAAAGACTCTTCGACAGAGTTTTCGAAAGGCTCGACGGCTTAGAACTATATGTTTGATTTTATATAGAAATTTCGAAAAACTTCAAAGCATCGATCTCTTCGTCCGTTAAATCGTCGAGTTCTATCTTGCCGGACTCGATGCCGCTTTTCAGCTCGTTTTGGATAAATCGGTACGCATCCTCTCTCGCCTTTTGCAAGTTATCTATAAGAGCGATACCGTTGAAGATGTAAGGCTCCTCTCTCTCAATGCAGAGTATGGTCCCCTCCTGGCTGCTTTCCAAAAACTCGGCCACTTCACGGTAGTTTATGTCGAATTCGCAACTGTACCATATGAGGTTGTCGAGCTCTTCGTCGGAAAACTCCGAAATCCCCTCTCCGGCCGCATCGAGATATAGGGTATGTTTAGAGTTTGATTCTACTATCTCTTCCCAAGCCTTCGCCGCAGATATGGAGATCTTCTCTCCTTCATCCTTTATATCGTAATTTTCACCGAGAGTTTTCGCCAGCGGTGTCGCTTTTGTCACGGCGGAGCCGATGATGGGCTTCGGTACTCCTGCGTAGATATAGAGATTTTTGGGTAATGAGCCCTCCTTCGCTTCGACGATCTCACCTTCGGGTGTTATACCTATGAATTTACCTGCGTTTACGGCCTCTATAAACTCTCTTTTGTCGACTTCTACCAGATATTTGACCAGATTGTACAACTTCATATCGGACCTTTTTTGGCGCTATCTTACACAGCTTTCGCCCATCTTTTCATTATTTGGACTCTTTAGTTGCTCGGTTTTATCCTATGAATTTGCCGCTTCTTAGACGTTGAGCCTCCATTAGCTCCAGTTCTCTGGCTCCCGATACGACTATGTTGCTGTCGGGTACGTAGTCGAGCAGCTCGTCTCTTCCTTCATAGTGGATGGAGTTTAGAATGACTCTCATTACGTTGAGTCTTGCCAAGTGTTTGTTGTCCGAGCGTATTATCGTCCAGGGAGCTATAGTGGTGTGGGTATGTTTGAGCATCTCGTACTTCATATTGGTAAAGTCGTCCCACCGCTCCTGCGCCTGAAGGTCCACTTCGCTGAGTTTCCACTGCCTCAGAGGGTCTGTCTTGCGCCTCTCGAAACGTCTTCTCTGCTCCTCTTTCGTGACGCTGAAGTAGAGTTTTATGAGGGTGATTCCGTTTCTTACAAGCCCCTTTTCGAAACTTGGAGTGTCCTCTATGAATGTCCGGTACTCTTCCGGGGTACAGAAGCCGAAAACCGGCTCTACCATCGCCCTGTTGTACCAGCTTCTATCGAAAAGTACTATCTCGCCACCTCTTGGAAACTGCTCTACGTACCTTTGGAAATACCACTGTGTACGCTGCTCTTCGGTAGGTTTGCCCAGAGCGACGACGCGGTAGTGCTTCTCGTTCATGTAGCGGGTGACCCTTCGTATAGTACCGCCTTTTCCGGCTGCGTCGCGCCCTTCGAAGAGTATGATCATTTTCTGTCGGTTTATTTCAAGATGCTTTTGAAGTTTTATGAGCTCAGCCTGGTAAGGCTTGAGCTCTTCAGCTTCAAGATATTTTCTAATAGCCTTCTTTTTTTTAAGCAGGACCGGCAGTGGGTCGGAGTTGCTGCAGACTTCTACGTCACTGTACTCTCTTAACTCTTCTACAATATCCTGATCTTTTGCCACGTAAACCGCCTTCTCTTTTTTTGTAGATACTTTTTTATTGTATCATTTTGGAACTAAATCTTGACGCTCGATCTAGGAAAAATATGGAAAACGAAAAGATAGAAGAGCTTCTAAAGAGTATAGAAGCTGCCGAAGCGAAGCTCTATGAAGAGCTTGAAAAAGAGAAAGAGAGCCTGAAGTGCGACTTCGGAAATGAGAGAGTTCCGCTTTTGGAGTATATAAAGAGTGCAAAAGTATCGTACATAGTGACCTCACCCGTTATTTATTCGATGATAATACCGGCTTTGATAATGGATCTGTTCGTTACGATCTATCAGGCCGTATGTTTTCCGATTTACGGTATACCCAAGGTAAGAAGAGGGGAGTATATCGTTTTCGACAGGCACCGTTTGAGGTACCTGAACTCCCTGCAGAAACTCAACTGTCTATATTGCGCCTACTTCAACGGCCTGATCGGGTACGTAAGAGAGATCGCCTCGAAAACCGAGCAGTTCTGGTGTCCCATTAGACACTCCAGGCGCATAAGAAATGCCCATCGCAGGTATTGGCACTTTTTACGATACGGTGACGGTGATCGTTTGAGGGAGCGTTGGATGAAATTGAGAGAGGAGTTGAAAGATGAGAGTTGAAGAGTGTATAAAAAAGTACATAGAGGAGCTTGAAGGGGAGGTCATGAAGATACTATCCGACCCAAAAACGGATAAAAAAACTAAAAACCTGGCGATGAAACCGCTTGTAAGCAGAAAGAAGATTTTACAAAATACGCTTGAAGCTCTGGAGCTTGTAGAGAGGGTGCACCAAGAGGAGATTCAGAAGGCGGGGCGCTAAGCGCCCCCTAACTTTAGACGGAAGTGAGCTGTAAAAGCTCCTCTTCTACTTTTTTGAGCCTCTTTTGAGCCTCTTCGAGGGCCTTTCTGTTCTCTTCCACTACCTCTGCCGGAGCGTTGGCGACGAACTTTTCGTTTTTCAACATACCCGAGAGTTTCACTACCTCTTTGGTAAGTTTTGCCTGCTGTTTTTCAAGCCTCTGCAAAATCGGTTTCAGGTCTATTCCGGTAAGAGGAAGGTAAACCTCCATATGCTCACTCACATCGGTGATGGCATCTTTCACTTTCTCCGTAACGAGCGCGACATCTTCTGTTTTCGCCAAGAGTTTGATGAAGGGTGCCGCAAGCTCTGCATCCATAGGGGTATCGGGCTTTATGTAAACCTTCTCTATCTTTTTGCCGGGCATATCCACAGTCGCTTTGGCCCGCCTTATGGAGACTATCGCTTCGATGATAGCGGAGAACTCCCCCTCTATCTTCTCATCTCTGCCTACAGGTTCGGGGTAGGGCAGGACCATGACTGACGAGTCGCTCTCAAGCGATGTTTTGGAGAGTCTATGCCACAGATATTCTGTTATAAAAGGCATAAAAGGGTGCAGCAGCTTCATAGCCTCCTTAAAGATGGCACCAAGCTCGCCTACGCTATCTTTGCTCGCTTTTGAAAGCTCTATGCCCCAGTCGCAGAACTCTCCCCACAAGAAGCGGTAGAGCGTAGTTGCAGCGTCGTTGAATCGGTACTGCTCTATGAAGCTTCTTGTCTCCTCCACGGCAAGCGCGAATCTTGAAAGCATATATCTTCCAAGCGGCGTCTTGACCTGCATGTTCTTTAGATTTTCAAACTTCTCTTCATTCATCAGCAGATAGTTGGCGGCATTGTATAGTTTGTTGGTGAAGTTTCTGCTAAGCTCCAGTTTGTCGTTGCTCAGTTTGATGTCCCGTCCCTGTACCGCAAGAACGGCGAGAGTGAAGCGCAGAGCGTCGGCGCTGTACTGCTCTATCGTATCTAACGGGTCTATGACGTTTCCGCGCGATTTCGACATCTTGTTTCCGTGTTCGTCCCGTACGAGCGCATGCAGGTAGATATCTTTGAAAGGTAGCTCTTTCATGAAGTGCTCACCCATCATTATCATACGCGCTACCCAGAAGAAAAGGATATCGAAACCGGTTATGAGAAGATCGTTGGGGTAGAACTCCTCCAAATCTTTTTCGCTCCACTTGACGCCTTTAAGAGCCTCTGAGTTACCCCAACCGAGTGTACTGAAGGGCCAAAGAGCCGAACTGAACCATGTGTCGAGAACATCCGGATCCTGTTTTACCATTTTTGAGCCGCATTTTGGACAAGTCGTAACCGACTCCTCTTTACTCGCCCACTCATGTCCGCACTCGTCACAGTAAAAGACGGGAATCCTATGTCCCCACCAGAGCTGTCTGCTTATGCACCAGTCGCGCAGATCTTTCATCCAAGCGTTGTAGCTGTTTATCCAGTGGGGCGGGAAGAAGCGCGCTTCACCCTCGTTTACTCTCTCTATCGCCCTTGTGGCTATCTCTTTTTTTACGAACCACTGTTTCGAGATGTATGGCTCCACTATGTTGTGGCAGCGGTAGCAGTGGCCCACCTGGTGCCTGTGCTCTTCGATCTTCTCTATGAAGCCCTCTTCATCGAGGCGAGATACGATCTTCTCTCTTGCATCGAGCCTCTCATGCCCTTCGAACTCTCCCGCGAATTTGTTCAAGATACCCTTTTCGTCGAATACGGTGATAAACTCGAGATTGTGGCGTTTGCCAACTTCGTAGTCGTTGGGGTCGTGTGCCGGAGTAACTTTTACCACTCCCGTTCCAAACTCCATATCGACATGTTCGTCGGCTATGATCTCTATCTCACGATCTATAAGCGGTAGGCGGACCCTTTTGCCGATAAGGTGTTTGTAGCGTTCATCGTCGGGGTGAACCATGACGGCGGTGTCGCCGAAGTATGTTTCGGGACGGGTCGTCGCTACGACGACAAAGCCCTCCTCGTCCACAAGCGGGTAGCGAATGTGGTAGAGCTTTCCGTCGTGCTCTTCATACTCGACCTCTATGTCGCTAAGCGCCCCGTCGTGGGTACACCAGTTGACCATATAGTTTCCGCGGACGATGAGTCCCTCTTCGTAGAGTTTGACGAAAGCCTCTTTCACGGCGTTTTTGAGCCCCTCGTCCATCGTGAAGCGCTCTCTGCTCCATGCGGGAGAGACCCCAAGTTTTCTCATCTGGTGGACTA
>JALSPH010000201.1 GCA_026986055.1 Campylobacterales bacterium | reverse complement strand
CCAGCTGTAAAAGTCGTCATCGAAGCTTTTTCCTAATTTCACTTCGCCCCCTGGCACTAAGATAAGCTCGTTTTTTGGAGCATTTGAACTCTCTTTGCAGATAGGCCACAAAGGAGAGGGCGCAACAAGTGATATGTCGGTTTGGCGTATTAGCACGGATGAGGTCTCTATGTGGATTCTCTCGTGCTCTATACCCATCAAAATGATCCACCAAGGCGACTCCCAGGTTATGGGCAGCTCCAACGGAAGAGTCGATATGAGGTCGTCGACGATCTTTTTCACCCTCTCTCTGTAGGCTCTTGTCTTCTTCACGCTTGGCCAGTCGTAATGAGCTTCATTCAGGTCGTCCCAGCTCATCTCGTCGACACCTACGGCAAATATCGACTCAAGCTCCGGGTCGACCCTTTCGGCTATAACTTTGGCCGTAACAAGTTTGTTTATGAAAAAGACGGCGGTGTGGCCGAAATAGAAGATGTGCGGATGGCGCAGCGGCTCGGGTCGTACGTAGAATACTTCATCATTTTTCAACAGTGAAAAGAGAGATTCGAAAGCGTTCCATGTAGTGTGGAAATATCTTCTGATCTCCTCTCTCTTTTTTTCCGGATCTCTCCCTCTTAGCGATGGAATCCTCTCAATCTCTATCATTGCAACATCCCCCACATTTTTATCGCTTTTGTTATATTACCCAAAGAGATGTAAACATATACTTTCAGATTTTGTGCGTTAAGCGGCGAAAGTGAACACTTTTGCAAGGCAAAGAGGTTAGTAGTGGTATCTGCAAGATATTATATGTACCCTGTCGTCATACACCTCATACACAAGACGATGCTCCTGGTTTATACGCCTTGAGTAGCACCCTTGTAGCTCAAACTTCAAAGGCTCCGGTTTACCCAACCCTTCAAACGGCGTCCGCTGTATATCTTTTATCAAGGCGTTTATCTTTTTAAGCAGCTTTTTGTCGTACTGCTGCCAGTATAGGTAATCTTCCCAAGCCTCTTGTGTAAATAGAATATTCATCAATCCAACAACTCTTTTTGGCTCACTTTTTGGGCCCTGGACTTTGCCAAAGAGCTTAAAAGTCGCTCTCTGTTTTTAGCTGAAGATAGAAGATAGCTTGTCTCTTTCATAGAGTTGTATGTATCCAAAGAGATAACGACGATATTTTCTCCGTTTTTGCGGTTGACTATTACCTCTTCGTTATCTTTATAGACGGTATCGAATATCGATTTTAGATTGTTTCTTGCTTCCGTAAAATTTACTACTTTCATTATGTCTCCTATAGTGTCTATTATTTTGTACATATTATACGCTGTTTCGTTGGAAAGTTCAAATTTTCAAGACTTTAAATATAAACAGGCAGGCTTGGCGTTACAGATAAATAAAATTTCTATATTCTAAATAATTTTATGATATAATACATAAAATATATTTACAAGGTGGGAAATGTTCGATTATGGAAAACCTGTGGCAGGTAGCAACTTCTACGATAGGAATCTTTTAAAAAAGCAGGTGGCCAACTTCATAAAAGATGGGGTGGACTTTATGATAAAAGCGCCCAGGCGCTACGGCAAAACCTCGCTCGTTTTGAACGCTCTTGAAGATAGAGAATTTATCTATTTGGACTTTAGAAGGGTTCCTAGACTCTCTATGGTCCCCGAAGAGCTTCTGGAGCAAGCTTACGAGATAGCCGGTTTCAAAGGCTTTTTGGCTCGCGCAAAAGAGAATGTGGTCTCTTTGATAAGAGATGCGAGGCTCAGCGCGAAGGTAGATGTCTCCGTTATAGAGCTGGGTGCCGAGATTGTCATAAAAAGCGAAGATGAGAAGTCGGGCTGCGAAAAGATGATAGCGGCTCTGGGTGTGGTCGAGAGGGTGGGGGAGTCTCTTGGGAAAAAGATAACCGTGGTATTTGACGAGTTTCAGGATATCAAGAGGCTCGAGTGTGAAGATGGCGACATTTTGGAGGTTCTTAGAGGGACTTTGCAGCATAAAAAATGGATTCATTCGATCTTTCTTGGAAGTATAGAGTCGATAATGACGAAGATTTTCGAAAACAGGCGATCGCCGTTTTTCAACTACTGCCGTAAATTTTCTCTCGAGCCT
>JALSPH010000200.1 GCA_026986055.1 Campylobacterales bacterium | reverse complement strand
TGTTAAGGGTGTTTAACGATATGACAGTCGCTATTGAATGTGCACTATTTTTTGGGTTTTCCAAGGGATTCGATATATTTTGCGACAGCTTCCATCTCTTCATCCGTGAGTTTCGTAGCTCTGTTTCTCATCATGTTGCCGAATCCGTACTGGTTGAGTTTGCCCGATTTGTAAGCTTTCAGTTTCTCTACGATTTTTTCAGCCTTCCAGCCGGCTATAACTTTGCTAACTCCAAGTGAACTCTTTTGGGCATGGTCACCATGACAGACATAACATATTTTATTGAAAATATCTTTTCCTTCGGAAGCCCAGATGGCCGTAGCTAAAAGAAGCGATACAAAAAGAGTTTTTTTCATTCTTCTATTCCTTTTAAAGATTGGTTTGTTCAATTATATATCGTCAAAGTATACCACTTTCGTTAATGTTTGGACTTGAGCCGGTCATTTATTTTTAAATATTAAAATTTTTTAAAGAATTTTCTCTATCATCTGTTAAGTCTATAATAAAATATATAAAGAAATAAGTAATAATAATATCTTAGGTAGCTTTCCACCCCGTTTTTATTGAATAGAATAGAAGAGCTCATTTTTTTACACTATTTTTACATTACTCTTCTTTGTATATAAAATATTTATGAATAAATAAAATAATATATAAAAAAGTCATCCAAACAGATAAATTAGAAAAAAATTAATTGGATGGATTAGATTTTAATTTCATTTTAATAAAACTATATCTATAATCAAATCCAATCTTGAATGAAGTCTGCTAATTATGAAATTAAATTATAATTTCAGACTTCTTCAAAAACCAAGGGAATCACAAGAGTGGCTCTCGTGAAAACGGGGGCAGTTTTTAAATTCCCGACAGGCAACAAAATATTCAAACAAAGAGGAGAGAGGTGTGAGTTCAGAAGAGACTGGTTCAAACATGAATGGCCCAAAATCCAATAAAAAGACGATAGCCGTAGTTGCAGTTGCTTTTACACTGGTTGGTCTGCTGATAGCGTTTGTTACCACTATAGCAGTCAAGGAGACTTCAGCCGTAAACTTTTGCAGCTCTTGTCATTCGATGCAGCCTATGGCAAATGCATATCTGAACAGTGTGCATGGGGGTTACGGAAAAACCGGCTTTGTAGCAAGATGTGTAGATTGCCACCTTCCTCATAAGTCTACACTCGGTTATCTTGTACAGAAGGTCAAAACCGGTATGCACGATGTAATAGCCGAAATCACGATGGATACATACAGAATAGATTGGGAGGAGAAGAGAGAGGAGAGAAGGGAGTTTCTATACGATAGCAGTTGTCTGCACTGTCATGAGAACCTTTTGAATGCTACCAAGCCGAACAAGAAAGCATACCTTGCTCACAAAGCTTACTTTTCAGGTAAGTTGAAAGTTGAAGTCGAACATAAAAAAGTACCTGCAATGTGTGTCGATTGTCACAAATATGTAGGCCACTACGAACTAGGCAAGGAACTTAAGAAGATAGGAACGGTTTATGATGAAGCGTTCTACAACTACAAACGTGAAAAACCGAACTATGCTGCTGCGGAAGTGGAGCCTGAAACAGAGCATGAAGAGGCAGCTTCCGAAAAGGCAGAAACCGAAACTGCCGAGCACCACGAGTAGGAGGACCTGATGCAAAAGAATAAAAAACAGATGGTCCTTATAGGTATAGCCGTAGCCGTACTCGCTCTTTTGGTATTGGCGATAAGTCAGGTAAATATTGGAAGACTCGTCAAAATAAACAAGAATATCATGCACAATATCGCTGAAGGAACCCACCATATATATATGGGACACGAGGTAAGCGTCGACTACATAAAGCACCATACGGGTAGTACTAATAAAGTGGATATAGATGAGCTTCCACAGGAGTTCAGACCTTTGCAGAAGTATACCCACCCACCGTTTATAATGGGTGCATGTCAGATATGTCACGCTCCAAAGCGCTCCAAGCCTGCAGCCATACTTACGCCTACGGTGCAAGGTTTGTGTTACAAATGCCATATACCCGTAGATAAGCCGGAAAGAACGATAAACTGTAACAAGTGTCACAACCCTCATCACGCTCCCAAAGAGCATCTGATAAGAAAAAAGAGCAATGCAACAGAGTGCCCGGTAGGAAAGTTTGAGTATTGAGAATTGAAGAGGCGTAGAATTTGAAAAAGGTATGGGGATGAGAGCAAAAGATATAGTTTTTTTGACACTCTTCTTGATCGTCGCTGGAGCTGGACTCTATCTGGTCACCACGGTAGACGTGACGAAGAAGATAGAACGTGCACAGATGATAACCAAAAGTATTATACATGGAATAATGGAAGGGCCGCACGAATACTTTCCTACCCATGCCGAAATTTCCGAAGAGGAGCTCAAAGAGATAAACGTTTCCAAAATTGCCGAAGAGATCGGAAAAGGCATAACCGTCAAGAAAAAAGAGAAACTTTTCGAAATTAAACAACGAACGAAAGAGGCATTGGAGATAACCAAACAGAAGCTTCAGGAGGAGGTCAAGCTCAAGCATACTAAGGCCAAAGCCAGAGTTGCAAAAATAGTTAGACTCGAAGATCTGCCGCAAAAGTTCAAGCCTCTTAAAAAGGTTCTGCATGAACCGTTTAAAATGGGTGCATGTGAACTGTGCCACGTCTCTGCAAGCTCCAAGCCCGGAAAGCTGATCGAAAAGAAGATAACGGATCTATGCTATAGATGTCACAAAGTTCGATACGGAAACAAGTTCAACCACAAGCCGGTCAAACAGGGAAGATGTCTCGATTGTCACGATCCGCACCAGTCCAACCTGAACAACCTATTAAAAGGAAAATCTGTAAACGATCTATGTCTGAAGTGTCACAAACCAGGCAACAAGAAAAAGATCAAAAAAATAGTAAATATGAAGGGTGCTTACAAGCACAAGCCTGCCGAGAAGAGCTGTGTTGAGTGTCACGAACCGCATAGTGCCGGATTCAAAAAACTACTAAAAGATGACGGGAAGATGAACTTGTGTTTGGATTGCCACTCCAAGCTCGAGAAGCATGTAGATATGAAGAAGTGGATAAAAGATGTCAAATATAAGCACGGAGCGATCACCGACTCAAAAAGAAAGTGCCTCGAGTGCCATAACCCGCATTCGACGAACCATAAAGGAATATTAAGAAAGCAGCAGGTCAAAATGTGTCTGAGCTGCCACAACAAAGTGGTCAAGTCCGATGAAGACGGTTACGAACTTATGAATATGGCCGAGCATCTGAAGAAAAATCCAAACTGGCACAAACCTATAAAAGATGTCAAGAAAGAGGGCGGGTGTGCAGCATGCCACAACCCTCACGGATCGAACCATTTCAGTATTCTTAGAAGATCGTATACAACGGACTTCTATGCCGATATTGCCAAGGTCAAAAAAGATTTCATCTGTTTCAAATGTCACGAGGTAAAAAAGATAACGGACAAAATGACCGCAAGCGACAAAGTAACCAAATTCCGTGACGGCGAAGTGAACCTTCACTTCCTCCATGTGAACAACAAGAAGGGGAGGGCATGTCGAGTGTGCCATGACGAGCATGCATCGAAATATCCACACCTTCTTCGAAGATATACGGAGTTTGGCGGTATCAAGTTCCCGTTACGATATGTCGGCACAAAAACCGGTGGTTCGTGTCAACCTGCATGCCATAAGAAATACGAGTACGACAGGGTGAAGCAGAAGAACAAATTTAGCGAAGATGTATTCAGAAAGTAGGGGTTGAAGATGCCAAAAAGGATAGTTCGGTTCTTAATCTTTCTATCTCTTTCTTGCGCATCTTCCGCTACCGTTTTAAATGGTGCCGAGAATCTTCCCGTGAAAAAAGAGGAGAAGGTTCTCTCGATAATTCAACCCTATGACAAGGGTATCTATACCGAAGAGTATATTTCGGTAACTTTTCAGGTAGACCCCGATCGTGTAGATACGGTAAAGTTGTTCAGCAGCGAAAATGAGAGAGCTACTATCGAAATGGAGGAGGATAGAGATACATACCACTATCTTTTCAGATTCTCTTTCGGCGAGCACTCCATAAGAGCGGAAGCCTTCAAAAATGGAAAAAGATTGGCCCGGGAGAAGGTGAAGATTTTTAGAAAGGCATTTTTGTCGAAATACTACAGAGTGGCACCTCCCGGTTATGAAGTGAAGTTTTTTCATAACGACAAAATGGAAAAGAGATGCGACATGTGTCACGATATGAGTGTCAACGAAGAGAAAGGTGTGGCCTTTTACGATATATCCGAGTCAAACTGTTTCGATTGTCATCAATCTCTGCTATATAAAAAGTTTGCACACGCTCCTACGGTTAACTTCGTATGTCTTCCATGTCATAATGGAAAAACCGGTGAAAAAAACAGAAAATACAGAGGTAAATCGAAGTTTCTATATCCGGACCCAATCGGGGACACATGTTTCAAATGCCATAAAAAGAATCGTAAAAAATGGTTGGCACGAAGAAATTTGCACGATCCGGTAGGCGCCGGAAAGTGTAATCTTTGCCACAATCCTCACTCTTCAGATGTCAACAAGAACTTTTTACGTGAGAGAGTCTGGGAACTCTGTACCTCCTGCCATGCGGATAAACGTTCCAAGAAGAGATATATCGCACTTTTCAAATATAGGAAAAATGATGGAATAGGTATAGATCAAAAATTTATTGAGGGAGATTTTCTCTGTATAACTTGTCATGATCCGCACTCTTCCGACCGACCATACCTGTTGAAAGAGGACTATAACGGCATAGAGAACGTCTGTTTGACCTTTTCTAAAGAGGCTTTGAGATGAGAAGAGCAACCTTCTTTATTGTTTTTGTGTTGATCTCGGTACTTTTTGGAGCTTCCAAAGAGATTGAGCTTATAAAACCATATGGGCAGGATATCTATCTGACAAGATTTGCAGCCGTCGTACTAAATCTAGGAGAGAGCGGTGCAACGAAGGTTGTTACAAAAGTTGGCGAAGGCGAGAGTATAGAGCGGACGATTCCTTCGGATAGAGATTTTTTCTGCTTTACTGTCGAGCTTGTAGAGGGTGTCAATAAAATATATGTAAACGTATATAAAGGTGATAGAGTCCTCTACAAAGCGGTGAGGACTATCTATAGAGGGTCAATGATAGACAAGAAGCTCAAATACTCCACCAAATTTTTTCATAAACAGTTTTTCCATCAAACCGAGAAAGAGAAGATCTGCTCTAAATGTCACAATATGAAGATGAACGAGCAAAAAGGAGTCGCATTCGAAAATATTACCGAGTCCAACTGCTTTGGATGTCACTATCCTGTGACAACAGATAAATATCTCCATGCACCTGCCACAAACTGGTTGTGTGCGACGAGCTGTCATACCGGAAAGAGCGGTAGATTCAACAACAGGTATAAGGGTGAGTCCAAATATCTATATCCCGATCCGATAGCAGCAAACTGTTTTTCTTGTCATAAAAAATTCAAGGAAAAATTTTATGGAGAAAAATATAGGCATGAACCTGTGGACGATGGAAGATGCAACAGATGTCACGACCCGCATGGATCGGATATAAGCAACAAATTTTTAAGAAAAAAGGTTTGGTATCTTTGTACTACATGCCATACCGATAAAAAGAGGAAAGGGCACGTTGTAAGGACCTTTAGTGGAAAAGCTCACCCTACAAAAGGGGTAAAAGATCCTACCAGTAAAGAGGGAAAAGAGTTGACATGTATCAGTTGTCACAATCCCCACGTATCCAATAACGGATATATGCTCAGAGGCTATATGGGCAGTGGAAGAATGCTGTGGTGCAAACGTTGCCACAAAAAATAGATCTCATTTACATATTTTTTACTAAAAAATTCTGTTTGTTTGGGTAAAATAGAAAGAGATAATTGAGGGGACTGATATTAGGCAAGAATTTTTTATCTCCGGCAAAAGATAGCAGAGGTTTTACCAATTTTTGCGTAATGTCAGATTAAATTTATGAGGAGAATAGATAATGAGAAAATTAAAAGTGTCTGTCGTAGGTGCACTTCTTGTAGCAACCGTTTCACTGAATGCGGAGACGAAGAGCTCCTTTACGGATCGTGCTTATGCGTCTGTCGTAAAGCTTGCCGAACAGGGGAACCCAAATGCACTCTTTGCGCTCGGAGAGATGAACTATCTGGGAATGGGAGTAAAAAAAGATTACAAAAAAGCACTCTACTATTTCAAGGAGGCGGCAGAGCGTGGTCATATAAAGGCACAGTTCAATCTGGGATATATGTATCATAACGGTATAGGGGTTGAGAAAAATTTCAAAGAGGCACTGAAATGGTTCCAAAAAGCTGCCGACAAGGGCGATCCGAAATCTATGCTCTATCTTGGTGACATCTACTATAAAGGTGAAGGTGTACCTAACAATGAGATCGATTATGCTAAAGCTCTGTACTGGTATACAATGGCATCGAAGCAGGGGTATCCACAGGCCGATTATAAACTTGGTGAGATGTTTTATGAAGGCAAAGGGGTGAAGCAGGATTTGGAAAAAGCGAGAAAGCTTTTTTTGCATGCAGCTGAACAGGGGCACGCCGGAGCCCAATTTTTCCTGGGACAGATGTATCTTACCGGAAAGGGTGTTCATAAAGATATGAAAAAGGCGAAACGGTGGATGCAAGAAGCATATATGAATGGATATCAGGATGCAAAAAAGGTGCTTGATACTTATGGATGGGAAGCTGTTATCAGAAAAGAGACGCTACCAGGTTACGAAGAGAGCCATTCAGGTTGAGACCGCATTTAAGTTTCGTCCGTTAACGGACGAAACTTAAAGATTTCATAGCTTAATCCTTGATCTTTTCCAAATACTCTTCAGCCTCTTTTTTTCCATCTTTCAAAGCTTTTTTCAAAAGTCTCAAAGCTTTATCTTCATCTTTTTCAATTTCATCTCCGGTAAGATACATTTTCCCAAGCTCAAGCTCCGCTTCTGCACAACTTTGAATGGCCGATCGTTTCAGGTAGTATTTGGCTTTGTCGATATCTTTTTCAACACCAAGCCCTCTTCTGTACATCATACCGACTTGAAACTGAGCCTTCGGGTAGCCAAGATCGGCGGTTTTTTTGTACCATTGGAACGCTTTTTTATAATCTTTTTCTACTCCAAGGCCTTTGTAGTACATATCTCCAAGATAGAGCATCGCTTTTGGGTCACCCTCTTCTGCAGCTCTCTCGAACCATTCGAAAGCCTTTTCATAATCCTGTTTACCACCTTTGCCTGTAAAGTAGATATACCCAAGATTGAACTCCGCTTTCCTATGGCCACCATCTGCCGCTTTTTTGTACCAATAGATCGCTTTATCGTAATCTTTTTTCCCTAAAAATCCGAGGTAGTACATCTCTCCGAGAGTGAATTGTGCGTTTGGATCTCCCTTTTTTGCCTTTTCGGTTGCCGACTTTACGAGTCTATCTTTGAACTCGAGTTTGTGTGAAGCCGACAAAACAAAAGGTAGCATTAAGAGAAACAATAGGGTAGTTACTCTTTTCACTTATACTCCTTTGTGAAGATAAATCGAACCGTTGCGATAAAGAGGTGAGCCACTCTCTAATAATATTAAAATATTATACTATAAAAAGTTTAGTTTTAATCTTTAAAATGAGAAGATTGTCGTATATGTTTGGGAGAGAAACATCTTCTCTCCCAGGTAAGTTTAATTTTATGAAGATGATTTTTTCAATACAACTTTTTGGAGCTTATCGAAAGTGCTTTTACTTCTGGAAGCCGCAATTATCAGCGCCGCTACTATAGCTATGGCGTAATATACCCATGTTGGAACCGGCACAGGGTCTCCTGCTGCGTAGGAGTGGAGTCCGGAGAGATAGTAGTTGACGCCGAAGTATGTCATGATTACCGAACTATAGGCTACTACAGATAGAACGGTGAAATTGAATGTATTCCATATTTTTGGAATGAATCTAAGGTGTAGTACGGCTGTATAGACCAAAATCGTTACAAGTGCCCATGTCTCTTTAGGGTCCCAACCCCAGTAGCGTCCCCATGACTCGTTTGCCCAGACACCTCCCAGGAAGTTTCCGACTGTCAAAAGAGAGAGGCCTACTATCATTGACATTTCGTTAATTCTTGCCGTCTCTTTTATATTTAGAACTATCTGGCGTTTCGTCTCTTCATTTTTACTGAATCCAAGCATAATGTAGAGAATCAACGCTATAAATCCAAGCAGTGCACTAAGTCCAAGGAAGCCATAACTTGATGTAATTACCGAGACGTGTATCGTCAACCAGTAGGACTTTAGAACCGGTACCATCGTGGTTATTTGCGGGTCCAGCCAACTTAGATGTGCAACAAATAGTGTTATACCTGCAAAGATAGCCGTAGAAGAGACCGCAAACTCAGACTGCCTGGCAAAAAGGATTCCAGCCAGGATAATCGCCCATGAGATGTAGAGCATAGCTTCATAACCGTTACTCCATGGAGCGTGCCCCGCTATGTACCACCTTAGCCCCAAGCTGAAAGTGTGTGCAAGAAATGCTATAAAAAGAATACCTACTACAACTCTTGTAGGTGTTTTTAGGTTTAGCGACGGTCTTACAAGACGTGCAAATATCAACATTAAAAGTACCAGTCCCGAAAGTAGATATACGGGTACCAATCTATTGAACAAATCTAGTTTGTTGTAAAGAAGTTCCGCCTCTATACGGCTTTTAGGAGGAATTATATCTGCGCCGTACTTCTGCTGATACGCTTTTATCTCGTTTACGGCTTCATCGGCCATACTCCAGTCACCCGTTTGAAGACCCTTGTTGAGTCCGGCGAAGTTCTTCTCCAATATCTTTCTTATCTCTTGTGCCTCTTGCGGAGGGAAGGTTTTTAGAGCTTCGGCAGGTGCATACCACTTCTTGTTGTGATCGTGTTGAAGGGGAAATACTCTCATGAATTCGCCGGTGAATACCATGTATGCAATGTTGAGTCTCTCATCTACTTTCAGGAGTTCTTTGTCGAGCTTGCCTCTTTCGGCCGGTCTCTTCCTTGCTGCCTCTTCTACCGCTTTTTGGAGCTTGTAGTTTCC
>JALSPH010000199.1 GCA_026986055.1 Campylobacterales bacterium | reverse complement strand
AAAATAAAAAAGGAATTGGACCTTAAATGATCACATTCAGCGACCTACTTCTCAAACTCCAAACATTCTGGGCTAACGAGGGGTGCAACATAGTACAACCCTACGATATTCCATCGGGTGCCGGTACTTTCCACCCGGCGACTCTTCTTAGGAGTCTCGACTCCACCCCGTGGGCGGCTGCATATGTAGCACCGAGCAGAAGGCCGACCGACGGCAGGTACGGCGAGAACCCGAACAGGCTCGGAGCCTACTACCAGTTTCAGGTACTCATAAAACCGAGCCCGGACGATATACAGGATCTTTATCTAAAAAGTCTCGAATATCTCGGGCTCGATCTGAAAAAGCACGACATACGCTTTGTGGAGGATAACTGGGAGTCTCCGACGCTTGGAGCCTGGGGACTTGGCTGGGAGGTTTGGCTCGACGGTATGGAGGTTACGCAATTTACCTATTTTCAGCAGGTAGGCGGCATAGAGTGCAACCCTGTAGCGGCGGAGATCACTTACGGCACCGAACGGCTCGCCATGTACCTTCAGGGTGTGGAGTCGGTTTTTGACATCGTCTGGAGCCAAAAAGATGGAAAAGTTACGAAGTATGCCGACGTCCATAAAGAGAGCGAGTATGAGTTCAGCAAGTACAACTTCGAAGTGGCCGATGTCGATATGCTTTTTCGCCACTTCGACGATGCCGCTGCCGAGTGTAGGCGAGCTCTTGAAGCCGGACTCCCGCTGCCTGCATATGACCAGTGTATGATCGCTTCCCATATCTTCAATACCCTCGATGCAAGAAAAGCGATATCGGTAACGGAGAGGGCGAACTACATTTTGAAGATTCGCGACCTTGCAAAGGGTTGCGCGGAGCTTTACAAAGAGCAAGAGCCGCAGAGATTGGCGAGAGTGAGGGGTCAAGAGAGTTGAGAGTAGGTGAAGTTTACGAACTGCTCGACTCTATAAGTCCGTTCGAGCTTCAGGAGAGTTGGGACAACAGCGGTCTGCTTTTGGGCGAGTTTTCCCAGGATGTAAAGAGGGTCGTGCTCAGCGTGGATATCGATGCCAATATGGTTCAAGAGGCGCAGGAGCATACCCTTTTCGTTCTTCACCACCCTCTAATATTTTCAGGCCTGAAGAGTCTTAGGTGGGACGAGTACCCTGCAAATATTTTAAGGGATATGGTGAAAAAAGATCACTCCGTTATCGCTATGCATACCAATTTCGACAAAACTCACCTGAACAGATATGTATTTGAGAAGGTTTTAGGCTTCAAGGCAAAGGAGTGCGAGGAGTTCATCTGCTACGCGGAAGGGAGATGGCAAAGCAAAGAGCTTCTTGAAAATATAAAAAGAGCTCTCTCTTTGGATGTTATGAGGGTCGTAGGAAATAAAAGCGAGATAAGAAGCGTAGCTATGGTAACAGGAGCAGGTGCGAGCTTGATGGATCTTGCGGATGCAGATCTCTTTTTGACCGGAGATATAAAGTTTCACGACGCTATGAAAGGAGTCTCCGAAGGGGTCATGATGGCAGATATCGGACATTTCGAGAGTGAACGCCATTTTGCCGATGCTCTGGGGGAGAATTTGAAAAATTTGCCGATTCCGGTTATAATTGCACAATCAATCAACCCCTTTACCTACATTTAACCAAGGAAATCCATGAACAAGCATCTTGAAGATCTGATCAAACTGTCAAATATAGATCGGACAATAGACGCATTCGAACCGAAAATTGCCGAGGCGAAATCGAGACTCGATGAAGTCGAGGAGGCTCAAAGTGCCGTAGAGAAAGAGATACTCGCACTCTCCGAAGAGATAAAAGAGAGCGAGCTCAAGAAGGCAAAAAACGAGCTCCACATTCAAGAGCTCAGCGATAAGCTCGAAGCGAACAAGAAAAAGGCGGCGGATGCCAAGACCGAAAAAGAGATAAAAGCTCTGCAGCTTGAGGAGGAGATAGCAAGAGAGCAGCTCGATTTTGCCAACGAAGAGATAGAGCGTCTCGAAAATCTCATAGAGAGCCGCAAAAAAGAGATCGAGACCAAAGAGGCCGAGCTTGCTGCCATGAAAGAGAAGAGTGCGGCCGTAAAAGAGGAGGTCGAGAAGGAGCTCGCCGAGATCGAGAAGGAGAGGCAGAAACTCTTCGAAGAGAAGCAGAAGCTTATGGCCCAGATGAGCCAGAAGATTCTCGCCTTTTACGACAAGATAAGACGATGGGCCAAGAATACAGCCGTTGTTCCCGTTAGAAAACAGGCGTGTATGGGCTGTTTTATGAAGATAAACGACAAGACTTACGCCGAGGTCATAAAGGGCGAAGAGATTACTACATGCCCGCACTGTGGACGAATCTTGTATCTTGAAGTCCAGAAAGAAGAAGAGAGCGCTGAAGCTTAACCTCTTTGCAGCCCTCTACACCTCTTTTGTGTGGGGGCTATATCTACTCTCTCTACCTTTTCTGATCCTCTTTGCATTCAAAAAAAAGTATCGCCGCTCCATTCCTGCAAGATTTTTTCTTTGGAAAAATCCTCCGCTGCCTAAAAATAGAGTCTGGTTCCATGCGTGCAGTTTCGGAGAGACGAAGGCTTTAAAGCCGCTGCTAGATCATATCGGCAGAGAGAACTACTCCATAACCACAACGACCCAGACCGGTTTTAGCGAAGCGAGCAGAGTCTCCAACGAGGTGCGGTATCTCCCTTTCGAGCCGCTTTTATGGTTTTGGACCACTCCTCAAAAGGTTCTTGTCGTGATGGAGGCGGAGCTCTGGTTTCTGCTCTTTTATGTGGCAAAGATAAGAGGAGCCAAAACCATGCTTATAAACGCTCGAATATCGGATAGATCCTACAAGAGCTACAAGAGGTTCTCATGGCTCTATAGAAAGATTTTCGAGCAGATTGACGAAGTCTATGCCCAGAGCGAAAAGGATAAAAAGAGGCTTATGGAGCTTGGGGCAAAAAAGGTTGCCGTTACCGGAAATATAAAACTTGCCCAAAAGCCTATGGTTACCCGCAAATTAAAAAAGCCCTCGCAAAAGGTCGTAACGGCTGCCAGCACCCACGAAGGTGAGGAGGAGCCTATTTTAAAAGCCTATTTGAAGTGGAGAAGAGCGCATCCTGAGTCCAAACTCATCATAGTTCCACGCCATCCCGAGCGTTTTGAGAAGGTTTTTGAGCTTGCGAAAAAGGAGGCCTTGAAAGAGGGGCTCGATGCGGAGCTTTGGAGCAGCAATGAGAGTCTGGAGTCCGATATCGTAGTGGTGGATAGAATGGGAGAGCTCATAAACTTCTACGCCATAAGCGACATCGTTATACTAGGAGGCGCTTTCGCTCCGGTAGGTGGACACAACCCGGTCGAAGTCACCCCTTTTGAGTGCGCTCTTATAAGCGGAAAGCATATCTTCAACCAAGAGGCTATATTTTCCGAGGTGGAGGGGACGATTTTCTGTGAAGAGGAGGATTTGCAAGAGGCTCTTGAGGAGGCAGTCGGCGCAAGGTGCGTGAGGCTTAAAAGAGAGGTCTCTTTGGAGCCGATACTAAAAGGGATATCCGATGTGGTATGATATGAAAAAAGAGGGGTACGTAGACCTTTACATAACTGCAAGGCCAAACAGCGGCAGGAACGGTTTTGCCGGGGTTTTTGACGATGCGCTCAAGGTTTACGTGAAAGCTCCGGCCGTAGAGGGTGCCGCAAACAAAGAGTTGGTGAAGTTTCTCTCCAAAAGCTTCAAAGTGCCAAAGAGCGATATAGAGTTTATCTCGGGAGAGACTTCGAAGAGAAAGCGTGTCAGAGTGCCGCTCAATGAAAAGGTGAAAGAGTTTATAAATGGGTTCTAAAGAGAAAGCGTACAAGCTGCTGGCGGTACAGATGGGTATGTCAAACTCAAAAGCGAAAGAGCTTATCGACAGGGGTGTCGTTTATGTGGGCAACAAAAAGGTTGCCATCGCAAGAGGAGAGTTGCCGGTAGATACGAAATTTAGGGTTTTGAAGATGAACGAACCCAAAGTGATATTTGAAAACGAAGAGGTATTGGCGCTAAACAAGCCCGCTTTTCTTACAAGCGACGAAGCTGCACGAAGCTTCAAAGATGCGAAACTTCTTCACAGGCTCGACAGAGAGACAAGCGGGGTTTTGCTGCTGGCTAAAAAGAGCTCTTTTGAAAAAAGGGCTACCGAGGCTTTCAGAGCAAGAGCGGTATATAAGGTTTACAGCTGCTGGGTTCAAGGGATCGTCAGTGAGCCGCTCTCCATAGAGAAGCCGATATTGACTATAAAGAGAAACGGTTTTGCATACAGCAAGATCGACTCAAGAAAAGGGAAAGAGGCGATAACCCATATAGAACCGGTTATGATAGCAGGCTCACGCACCAAGCTCAGAGTCGTTATCGAGACCGGTAGAACCCACCAGATAAGAGTTCACCTTAAAAGCATAGGCCATCCGATAATCGGTGATTCTCAATACGGCGTGATGTCCAACCAAACCAACAGAATGCTGCTGCACGCTCTAGAGCTCAAACTTCTTGGGTACGATTTCAGAGCCAAAGAGCCAAAAGGGTTCGATCAGATTGCGGGCGGATAGAGTTTTCTTATATTTAATTAAAATTAAAGTGTTTATAAGCTAAAATTCCAGACTTTGAGTAGAGCCCTATTTATTAATAAGGTGCAGTAAGAGCCAAAAAACAGGAGAGAGTTTGTTTGAGTCGTTGAGCAGCAGTTTTCAAAATGCGATAGGTAAGATTCGTTTCAGGGATGACGAAAAAGCCCTAAAGCGTGCTCTTGCGGAGCTGAAGAAGTCGTTGCTGAAAGCCGATGTGCACCATAAGGTCGTAAAAGAGCTTCTAAGTGTCGTAGAGCGCGAGACGAAGCTTGCGGGCGTAGGCAAAGAGAACTTCCTGAAGGCTCTTAAAGACGAACTTACCGAAATTTTGACCGCTCCCGGAAAACAGGGGTTTGTCTACAGCTCAACGCCGCCTACCGTCGTTATGATGGCCGGTTTGCAGGGTTCCGGAAAGACGACCACTTCAGGCAAACTGGCATACTACCTGAAGCTTAGAAAAAAGAGGGTTTTGCTTGCAGCGGCGGACTTGCAGAGGCTTGCGGCCGTGGAGCAGCTTCGCCAGATCGCCGATCAGATAGAGGTGGATGTTTTTGCGGATGAGACGGCTAAAGATCCGGTGGAGGTTGCAAAGAGGGCTCTGCAAAAGGCCAAAGAGGGCAACTACGACGTTCTTATAGTGGATACGGCCGGACGGCTCGCGATAGATGAAGAGCTGATGGAGGAGATCAAAAGGGTCAAAGAGGTATTGAACCCGGACGAGATCTTTTACGTAGCGGACTCTTTGACTGGTCAGGATGCCGTAAGAAGTGCGGCAGCTTTCAACGAAGAGCTGGGCCTTACGGGCGTAATACTCAGCAAGTATGACGGTGACAGCAAAGGGGGCGTCGCCCTGGGGATCGCAAGACAGGTCGGAGTTCCTTTGCGCTTCATAGGCTCCGGCGAAAAGATGCCCGATCTTGAAGTATTCATTCCGGATCGTATAGTGGGCCGCCTCATGGGTGCCGGGGATATTGAGTCGCTGGCAGAAAAGGCCTCTGCCGTCATAGACGAGAAAGAGGCAAAGAGAGTCGCCAAAAAGATAAAGAAGGGGCAGTTCAATTTCAACGACTTTTTGGAGCAGCTGGAGCAGATGAAGAAGCTTGGAAGCCTCAAGTCCATTGTCGGGATGATACCCGGCATGGGAAAGATGGCCAACGCTTTGAAAGATATGGACCTTGAAAACTCCGGTGAGATCAAGAAGATCAAAGCGCTGATAAGCTCCATGACCCCCAAAGAGAGGGAGAACCCCGACCTTTTGAACAACAGCCGAAAAAGGCGTATAGCCCAAGGCGCGGGACTCAGCCAGGTGGAGGTCAACAAGGTTTTGAAGCAGTTCAAGAACGCTGCGAAAATGGCTAAGAAGTTTTCCGGCAAAAAGGGAATGCAGGATCTTCAGAATATGATGAGCCAGATGCAAGGGGGAGGATTCCCGCGCTGAAAAATCTCGGGACATTGACCTAAACGATCCCGTCAATCGCTTAGGTCAATGCCTCTTGGTAACTGAAAAATATAAAATCATCGTCAAGGAGAAGATATGACAACAATAAGACTTACACGCATGGGCCGCAAGAAGCGACCTTTCTACAGAATAGTGGTAACCGACAGCAGAAAGAGACGCGACAGCGGCTGGATAGAGTCTATAGGATACTACGACCCTATGACGGAGCCTGCAACCGTCAAGATAGACGAAGAGCGTCTGAACTACTGGCTTAGTGTAGGAGCCAAGCCTAGCGAGCGCGTCAAGAAACTGGCCGGAAAGTAAAATAGATGGTAGAGAACTTTGTGCGCGATTTTGCAAAGCTGATCGCATCGCGCCCAGAGGATATCGTCGTAAAACGGATAAACATAGCCGAAAACTTCGACGAGATAATCATCTATGCGCACAAAGAGGATGCCGGTAAACTGATAGGCAAAGAGGGGCGTATGATAAACGCTCTCAAAACGGTTATCGGCGGCTGCAAAGCCAAAGATGGGACCAGCTATCGTGTCAACGTGCAGGCGCTGGAGGAGCAGCAGGGGTGAATCTCGAAAAGATTCCCGTAGCCCGCATCGGTAAAACGGTAGGCTTGAAAGGCGATATGCGCCTTAACCTGCTTTGCGATTTTCCGGAGCAGTTCAAAAAGGGCGCAACTTTCATGAGCGACAGAGGAGTGCTTGAAATAGCCTCCTACAATCCCCAAAGAGGCACCGTGCGCTTTACGGGGTACGATAGCGTCGAGAGTGCTAAACCTCTTACCAACGCCTATCTTTACACAACCAAAGAGGCGGGCGAAGCTGCATGCAATCTTGGTGAAGAGGAGTACTTCTGGTACCAGATCATTGGTCTATCGGTCATGGAAAACGGCGAGATGCTTGGTATTGTGAAAGATATCGAGAGGCTTGCCGGGACCGATTATCTTCAGGTTGAAACATCCAAAAATCTTGTCGATAGCGGCTTGGCCAAAAGTTTTCTGATTCCTTATATAGAACGTTACGTAAAGAGTGTTGACCTTGAGAACGGCAGACTCTATACGACCGGAGCCAAAGAGATTTTGGAAGCGAGCTGATGCGCTTTACATTCGTTACGCTTTTTAGCTCGATCGTGGAGGGCTACTTCAGCGACTCCATTATGGAGCGCGCAAAAGAGAAAGGGCTTCTGGGTTTCGATTATCTCAACCCAAGAGATTTTACGAAAGACAAGCATCGAAAAGTCGACGATACGATGGCAGGAGGCGGAGCCGGAATGGTGATGATGCCACAGCCTCTATCGGATGCACTTGCGCACCTTAAAGAGGAGTCGCCTCAAGTCCATCTAATCTTTACGACTCCGGTAGGCAAGCCTTTTACCCAAAAGGATGCCAGAAGACTCTCCAAAAAGTCTCATGTCGCATTTGTCAGCGGAAGATATGAAGGGATAGACGAAAGGGTCATAGAGATATGGGCCGACGAGTGCTTTAGTATAGGAGACTATATATTGACCGGAGGAGAGCTCGCCTCTATGGTTATGGCGGACGCCATAGGGAGATTGGTTCCCGGTGTTCTGGGAAACGTTGAATCTCTTGAGACCGAAAGCTTCGAGAGTATGCTTTTGGAGGCCCCTACGTTCACAAGACCTAAAAGTTTCCATAATTTAAGCATACCTTCAGAGTTATTAAAGGGAAATCATAGTAAAATTAACGCCCTGAAAAAAACGATGGCGTTATCCAAAACAAAATATTTTCGCCCGGAGCGATATCTGAAATTTACCCAAAGGGATAGTGATGAGAAATCGATATATTGAGTCTTTCGAACAGGCTCAGGTTGCAAGTAAGAGTATTCCGGAGTTTCGTGCCGGTGATACGGTAAGAGTCGCCGTTAACATCAAAGAGGGTGAAAAGACCCGTGTACAGAATTTCGAGGGTGTATGCATCGCGATTCGCGGTGAGGGTACAGGTAAAACCTTCATAGTTCGAAAAATAGGTGCCAACAATGTGGGAGTGGAGAGAATCTTCCCTCTATACTCCGACTCTATAGTAAATATAGAAGTTCTAAGGCGCGGACGCGTCAGAAGAGCTAAACTCTTCTATCTTCGCGAACTTCGCGGTAAAGCGGCTCGTATCAAAGAGCTTCGCAGAAAGTAAACTCTTTTTTCGGGAGCCTTCGGCTCCCGCCTTCTTAACCTCTATTTTTTGATACAATAACTCCGATAGATTTAGATTCGTAAATACTCACTGAAGGATAGTTACATGAAGAAAATCGCTCTTCTCATGATGTTTTTGGCCACTTTTTTGTTCGCCCAAAATCAAAAGAGTCACCCTGAAGTTCTGCTGCAAACGAATATGGGCGATATCGTATTGGAGATTCGTCCCGATATTGCACCTCTTGCAGCGGAAAACTTTCTTACCCATGTAAAAAAAGGGTACTATGACGGTACTACCTTTCATCGTGTAATAGAGGATTTTATGATTCAGGGGGGCGACCCTACCGGAACCGGCAGGGGAGGGGAGTCTATCTGGGGCAGACCCTTCAAGGATGAGTTTGCGCCTAACGTGGTTTTTGACAAACCCGGTATTTTGGCGATGGCGAACGCGGGCCCCGGCACAAACGGAAGCCAGTTTTTCATTACGACGGTCCCGACCCCTTGGCTCAATGGAAGACATACGATATTCGGCTATGTCAAAAAAGGGATGGATGTGGTTATAAAGATATCCGAAACAGGTGTAGATCGATACAACCGCCCTGTCAGAGAGGTGAAGATATTGAAGGCTAAGGTTGTTGAGTAACGCTTAGATTTTCATTCTCCGACTCGCTTGGGGCTTCATCCTCTTTTTTGCTTTTCGCCTGAAGTTCTGTCGGCAGCGGTTTTTGCGATGTCAAAGCTTCGTTGTATCGCTTCCCCTCCATTATGGCATCTTGAAGCTGCCCGGAGGGTGAGCCGTCGGAGGCTACGACGGTAATGCTAAGAATAGGCACCAATGCCTGTGCGCATACGGCGGCCCTTTTCGTTACCTCTTTCGATTTGTCGCTG
>JALSPH010000198.1 GCA_026986055.1 Campylobacterales bacterium | reverse complement strand
ATCGAGCTCTTTTGTGAGGCTCTTTAGCTTATCTTTTACCGTTTGTGGGTTTTCGTAGTTAAAGAGGGCCTGTTTACAGTGCTTATCTTTCCATGTCATATATCTGACGGCGTAGGTCGGTTTTTTCTCTTTTTTCGTCTTCTGTTTCGAGCCTCTTGCTCTTTTATAAATGCGCTATTCTCTTTTTGATCTATCTTGCAAACATCCTCAACTCTCTTCTTTTCTTGCATACAGCACTTAGGCTTTGCTATCGGATCGCCCGCTTTGGTCTCTTTTCTTGGGTCATGTGGTCTTCGTACCGCCACCGGCTCTCCTTTGTGATTGTACTATTTTCCATGTCTCTTGGGTGAGCAGTCGCACTTTTGCTTTTTCGTCAGGTATCTCTTTGAGTTTATCGTACAGGGGCGTATCCTCTATAGGCGTAGATATAAGAAGTGCATATACGATATATCTATATACCGCCTCTTCGCTCTCCAAACCCAAAGTGTTTGCCTGCTCAAAAAGATCGTATGCTATTTGCCTGTTACTCTCCTCTTTACCGCGAAAGCGAAAACCGGCTCTTTTTGCCCAAAAAAAGACGTTATCGATAAACTTTCGTATATGTCTCTTTTCAAGATGTTGTATCTGCTTTAGATCGATCGATACCTCATGCGCATACTCTTCAAGGTTGGGTATGGTCGGAAAACTAACTCTATCAAAATCAAGCATAGGATTTGGCGCTTTAGTTAGTTGCGAAAGATCCAGCACTACATCGTCGACAACGCCCGCTTTATCTCGAAAAGCGATATAGAGCCCATCACCCTCGCTATCGGGAACAAGCCACATAGCCGCACCAGCAAAAAACTCGTCTATCTTCTCTTCCGCATATAATGTATCGATATAGTCAGAGAGCATATCCGCACAGTAAAAGCCGAAATAGGCCTTACTACTCCCCTCCTTTCCTTCAGGCGGCCGTCTCTTTCTTCCGTAAAACTCTACGACGCCGCCATCCATATTGGGATAGGTAAAGAAGCTGTAGTAGCGCTGCAAAACCTCCAAACGGTAGGGACTTATAAGGTAGACGGCCAAATCTTTGTCGCGATTTTGCAGCAGATACTCCGTAAACTCGTTATCTTGTTTCAACTCTACTAGATAGACGGGAACCTCAAGCTCAAACGCCCACAAATCCTCATGCCACAAATCAAGATGATCCAACCCGCTTAAAGGTATCATCTCTTTTACCGACTCATCCCTCAAACTATCGACTATAGCGTAAGTTTTTAGCGCAGGAGTCGTTGAAGGCAAGGAAAAAAGTAGGGATTTAAAAATAGTAGAATACTCCAACATCGCCCCCTCTTACTCAATAACGATTATGATTTTACATGATCTAAAAAAAAACAGTCAAGTTCTCCTGGCATTAGGCGCTAAAATCACACCCAGGTAGAGACTTACCCCGTTTACGACCTGATGCCGCTGAGAATCACCCGCTACGGCAAAAGCTACGGCAAGCATGGTGATAAAAAAGAGATTTCTCAAAATCAACATGATACCCTCCTTCATTTATTTCCGATCCATAGCCACTGCGCATACAGAGCGGTATTTTCGATAATATTGAGTTAATGTGTATAGTTTGTGCAACCTAAAAAGAGTATAATCGAATGGTATCATCGGCACCCTTTACAGGAGAGATTCTGGGCTTCTCGTCTCTCATAAGCAGAAGAGGTTCGCTAAAAGGTGCAAGCCGCTCTATGAAGTCGATTAGTGATAGTACGGGAGTGGCATAGAAAAATTTCATATGGTGATCGAAATGCCAAAGTTTGTCGGCATAGACAAGCAGGCTATATGGAGTGTCGCCTATGCCGTCACCGTCCATATCGAACCCCTCATATCGATCCCAATAATTTTGAGTGATATTGTTGTCGTAACTCTTCGTATGTCGGATATTCTTTACAGCATCGCTTAGATTGTCGAAGATATTGTTGAAACGTATCGTATTGTTTTTTATGATGGCATGGAAGTGGAAAGCTTCATTGTTCAACGATATTCTGTTGTACTCTATAAACCTTTTCATTCCTCTCTCTGCAGGAGAAGAGTCTATGTAGAAAGCCTGCGCATGCCTCATAATGCTGTTTTTTCGCACCTTATGTATCCCGCCGCCTCTGATGACGATGCCGACACCGGTAGAAAGGTGGGTTTTTAAAATCAGGTTGTTGTAGATATCCACGTCCGATGACATCACACTCATTACCCCGACATAGTTCGATACTATCTCATTATCTTCAATCTTCGTATCTTTACAGTTTTGAAGCAGCACCCCATAGCGACTATCTTCGACAAGGTTCGACTCAATAACGTTATGGTCCGACCGCATCAGGGATATATCTCTGCTTTTAAAAACTCTGTTTCCCTCCAGGATATTACCGTCGGATCTCCACAACCTGATCGCATCTCCTCTGTTGTCGACAACGTTTTCATAGAAGGAAGAGATGTTGTTATCTACGATAGCGGATGCGTGAACGAAAGAGAGGATAATTCCAAACAGACTATCTTCTACAGTGCACTTCTCTACCCTTACTCGTGTTGCGTTACCAATAAAAACGGCACTATCAAGAGTATGCCTCTGTTTACCGCTGTTGCGGATGGTGAGATTTTTCAACGTAACATCCGAAGAGAGAATGGTGATGACTTTTGAGCTTCCGTTGCCGTCTATAACCGTATCTTGCCCCACTCCTTGCAAAACAAGGGGCTTATTTATAGTCAACGGGCCGAAAAACCTTCCTGAAGGCAGCTCTATTTTGGAGCCCGGTACGGCTCTATCTATGATATTTTGAAGATTTTGCGCAAAAAGAAGTGAAGCTGTCAGAAGAAGGAAGAGTGCGGTTTTCATTTTGTGACAACCGTTGAGAATGGAGTTGGCCAAAACATTAGAACTCTCCTGCGGTCAAACTATAATTTAGATCAAAAGATAATTATATCTATAAATTACTGAAATATATGAGAATGGCCGGATCAAGACAGACTTATGCATACGTAGAGTATCTCTAAAAATGTAGCTTTCAATTAATTATGTGGGTAGATCCCGCCAAAAAGGCGGGAGTGGGAAGATTTTGATGCTTAACCGTTTATCTTTACGGTTATCTCGCCGTTTTGCGCATCGAAGACGACACTGTCGCCCTCTTTTACCTTCTCTTCCAAAATGAGCTCCGCAAGCCTATCTTCTATTAGCTCGTAGAGTGCTCTTTTTAGAGGTCTGGCACCATATACCGGGTCGAAGCCGGCTTCGGCGATGCGCTCTTTTGCAGCTTCTGTGAGCGATACTTTGATGTCTCTCTCTTCAAGCTTGGCCTGAATGTTCCTGAAGAGTATATCGACGATCTTGGTAATTGCCGTTTTATCGAGCGGGTTGAATATGATAATGTCATCGAGTCGGTTCAAGAATTCGGGCTTGAAGTACATCTTCAGCTCATCCTTGACCGCCTTTTCCCTATCTTCAGGGTCTCTGAACTCCATAATCTTGTCACTTGCGATGTTCGAGGTGAGGATGATTATCGTATTTCTAAAGTCTACCGTCACCCCTTTGTTGTCGGTAAGCCGGCCATCGTCAAGTACCTGCAGCAATACATTGAAGACATCAGGGTGCGCCTTTTCGATCTCATCGAAGAGTATGACGCTGTAAGGCTTTCTGCGAACGGCTTCGGTAAGCTGTCCTCCCTCTTCATACCCTACATATCCCGGAGGCGCACCTACTAGTCTACTGACTGCATGTTTCTCCATATATTCGCTCATATCTATACGAATTAGCGACTTTTCGGTATCAAACAGAAACTTAGCAAGAGTCTTGGCAGTCTGTGTTTTACCGACACCGGTCGGTCCAAGGAAGAGGAAGCTTCCTATCGGGCGATTTTGCTCGCTGAGACCCGCTTTGTTTCTTTTTATGGCTCTTGCTACCGCTTTGATAGCCTGCTCCTGTCCTACGACATCTTGCGCCAAGACATCTTCGACATGCAGTATCTTCTCTTTCTCGCTCTGGAGCATCTTCGTAACAGGTATCTGCGTCCAGCGGCTCACAATTTTTGCGATCATCTCTTCATCGACCGCGTTTTTAAGCAGCGTGCCCTCTTTCTGCATCCTCTCCCATTGCTCGTCAAGCTCTTTCAGCTTGCTTTCTAATTGCGGGATTTTTCCGTACTCGATCTCGGCAGCCTTGTTGTAGTCGCCGCTTCGCTTGGCGCTTTCTGCTTCATGGCGAAGCTTTTCTATCTCGACTTTTATCTGCGCTATCTCGTTGAAGACCTGCTTTTCGGTCTCAAACTGCGCTTCAAGCTTTCTCTTTTTCTCTTCGAGGTCCGCAAGCTCTTTCTCTATCTCGGCAAGTCTCGTTTCGTTCTTTTTGGACTCCTCCATAGTCAGAGCCTCTTTTTCGACCTGCAGTTGACTGATCTCTCTTTTCACCCTTGCAAGCTCGCTCGGCTCGCTCTCTATCTGCATCTTAAGTTCTGCGGCCGCCTCGTCTATAAGGTCTATAGCCTTGTCCGGCAGATATCTGTCCGTAATATAGCGTGCCGAGAGTTTCGCTGCAGCTACAAGTGCACTGTCGAGTATAGTTACGTTATGGAACGCCTCGAGCCTCTCTCTAAGGCCTCGCAATATCTGAAGAGCCTGGTTTATAGAGGGCTCGTTTACGTGTACGGGTTGGAAACGCCTTTGAAGCGCCGCATCCTTTTCGAAATATTTACGATACTCTTTTAAAGTGGTCGCTCCTATCGTATGGAGCTCCCCACGCGCTAGAGCAGGCTTTAGCATATTTGCCGCATCCATACTCCCTTCAGAGGCACCCGCTCCTACTATCGTATGAATTTCGTCGATAAAGAGTATGATATCTCCGCTGCTTTTAACCTCCTCGATTACAGCTTTTAGCCTGTCTTCGAACTCGCCGCGATATTTGGCACCCGCTATCAAAGCGCTCATGTCAAGAGCTACCACCCTTTTGTTTTGGAGTGATAGCGGCACCTCCTTGTTCACTATACGTTGCGCAAGGCCCTCTACGATAGCGGTTTTACCGACGCCCGGCTCTCCAAGAAGTATCGGGTTGTTCTTAGTTTTTCGGATAAGAATCTGCATCACCCTCTCGATCTCTTCATCTCGCCCGATAACAGGGTCGAGTTCGCCGTCGATAGCCTTTTTGTTAAGATCGATACCGTACTTCTCCAAAGCTTCAAGCGTCTCGTCGGCGGTTTGACTCTCTATCTTCTTGCCTCCCCTGATAGCCTCAAATGTCTTTTTAAGTTCCATCATATCGACATACTTGCCTAGAACCTCTTTTATCTGAGGGTGGTCAAGGTTGGCAAGCAGCCATGTATCTACGGCAAGGTACTGGTCACCCTGCTTCGCCATAAGACCCTCAGCCTTCTGCAGGCTCTCTTGCAGAGCACGAGAAATTTTTATACTCTCTTTTGTTACGGTAGAGACTTTTGGAAGTCTGTCCGCTGCACTTTTAGCCTCCAGCTCGATGGGAGCTTTATCTACTCCCATTCTGTTGAGTGCCTGGTTCAAGACGCTGCCGGAGTTTGTAAGCTGGCTCCATACAAGATGTACCGGCTCAACCTCAGGGTTTTTGTTGTGAAGTGCCAGGCTTACGCCCGACTCTATAGCTTCTGTCATCTGATGAGTAAGCTTTTCAAATATACTCATTTTTTTATCTCCTTTTTATATTTCTGCCTGAATTATATCAAGTTTAGTCAACCTATGTCAAGTTTCTTTATGCATATTTCTTAAAGTAATCTTCGTCATATAATAAATCAGTTTAAATCCAATATACTATCTTATCCCTTTTTTAGTTGACGGTGGTATAATATCCTCCATAATTTCAAAACAACGGATACGGAAAAGAGATGATGAAAAGAAAAAAAAGTTTTATAGCGGCAGGGTTTATCTCTACGTTCGCTGCACTGACCATAGTAGGGGCTCCGAGTCTTTTTGCGAAAAACGATGCAAACACGACCGTTTCCAAACTGGAGGCACTCAGTAAATTCACCCGCGTCATAGGAACAGTCGAAAAGTATTATGTCGACGACCTGACTATAAACGAGATCATAAACAAGGCTATAAAAGGGCTTATGACGAACCTCGACGCCCACTCCTCTTTTCTTGACGCCAAGAGTTTTAAAGAGATGAAAATTCAGACGAGCGGAGAGTTCGGAGGACTTGGTATAACAGTCGGCATGAGAGACGGTGCCCTTACCGTCATAGCACCGCTTGAAGGAACTCCAGCTTACAGAGCGGGAATTAAAGCCGGAGATATCATTTTAAAGATTGACGACAAATCTACTCTGAACATGACTCTCGATGAAGCCGTCTCTTTGATGAGAGGCAAGCCGAAAACGAAAATAACCCTCACTATAGTCAGAAAGAACGAGCCCAAGCCTATCGTAGTTACGATTATACGTGACATCATCAAGATAGAGTCCGTATATACGAAAAAAGTAGGCGACGATATACTCTACATAAGAGTCGTCTCTTTCGACAAAAAAGTGGTACACGACATAAAAAAAGCTCTAACCGAAAACCCTCATGCAAAAGGTCTAATAATAGACTTGAGAAACAATCCCGGCGGACTTCTGGATCAGGCTGTGGGCATGGTCGATCTCTTTGTGGACAAAGGTGTCATCGTATCGCAAAAAGGTAGAGTCAAAGATGAGAACCAGGTATACAAAGCCCATGCAAAAGGAACCTATAAGGATATTCCGATAGTGGTTCTTGTCAATGGAGGAAGCGCGAGTGCCAGCGAGATCGTCAGCGGATCTTTGCAAGATCACAGAAGAGCCGTTATCGTGGGAGAAAAGACTTTCGGAAAAGGAAGCGTTCAGATAATAATGCCTATAAACAAAAGCGAAGCGTTGCGCCTTACCATAGCACGCTACTATCTGCCAAGCGGAAGAACCATTCAGGCAGTCGGTGTCACACCGGACATAAAGGTCGCTTTCGGAAAGGTAAGCGTAGAGGAGGACCACTTCTCACTCAAAGAGTCGCAGCTAAAAGAGCATCTTAAAAGCGAGCTTGAAAAGATCGACGGCAACGGTGCTGCCAAAAAGAGCGAAGATGAGAACCTGACCAAAAAGAGCGATAAGATCATAACCCAGGAAGATCTCTACAACGACAACCAGCTCAAAGAAGGGGTCGACATACTTAAAGCACTTATCATTACACAGGAGAGAAGATGAACAAAAAAGAGCTACTCTACGAAGGAAAGGCAAAAAGACTCTACACGACCGATGATCCTGAGCTTCTTGTTGCAGAGTTCAAAGATGACCTTACCGCTTTCAACGGTGAAAAGCACTCCCAGGAGCAAGGTAAAGGGGCACTAAACAACCGTATAAGCAGCGAGATTTTCAAACTGCTGGAGAGTGCAGGTATCCCTACACACTTTGTCGATATGCCCGATGAGAACCATATGCTCGTAAAACGGGTCGATATCATCCTGATAGAGGTTGTAGTACGAAACATCGCTACAGGAAGTTTGACGAAGCGTCTGGGCATAGAGGATGGAACGAAGCTTCCATTCTCCCTGGTTGAGTTCTACTACAAACGTGACGACCTCGGAGACCCGCTCATAAACGATGAGCACTGCTTGATTTTGGACCTTGTAAAGAGTGAAGCGGACTTGGAGGAGCTCAAGCGTCTGGGACGTGAAATAAACACTATTTTAAAAGCCTTTTTCGCCAAAAAAGGGCTCAATCTCGTAGATTTCAAGGTGGAGTTCGGCTACGACTCCAAAGGTAACATCATACTTGCAGATGAGATAAGTCCGGACAGCTGCAGGTTCTGGGATATGGAAACGAACGAAAAACTCGACAAAGACCGATTCAGACAAGGGCTGGGTGGATTGAAAGTCGCTTACGAAGAGGTATTGAAAAGAATTCTTGGAGAAGATAAATGAAAGCTATCGTAAACGTATATTTAAAAGAGGGAGTACTCGACCCGCAGGGGAAGGCTGTACATCACGCACTCGGAGCACTCGGCTTCACAGATGTCGAAAACGTGCGTGTAGGCAAACAGATTGTCCTCGACCTGAAAGCCGACTCTATGAGAGCGGCCGAAGAGGAGGTAGAAAAGATGTGCGAGACTCTTCTTGCAAACACTGTCATTGAAGACTACTCCATAGAGATCGTCCAATGAAAATCGTCGTTCCAAGGTTTCCGGGTACGAACTGTGAGTTCGATACCAAATATGCGTTTGAAAGACTTGGGCATGAAGTGGACATTCTTTGGCATGAAGAGGAGGTGATCCCCTCAAATACCGACCTTGTAGTCATACCGGGCGGTTTCAGCTATGGAGACTACCTCAGAAGCGGTGCAATAGCGCGTTTTAGTCCTGTAATGAAAGCTATCAAGTCCTATGCCGACAACGGAGGATATGTTCTTGGTATATGCAACGGCTTTCAGATTCTTCTCGAAAGCCACCTTCTCCCCGGTGCTATGAAGAGAAACGAAAACCTTCACTTTGTCTCCAAGCACCAATATCTGAAGGTTGAAGATTGTAACAACACTTTTCTAAGAAGATGTAAAGAGGGGGAGATCCTCAACATTCCGATAGCGCACGCCGAAGGAAACTACTATATAGAAGAGGATGGCCTCAAAGAGCTCTACGACAACGGCCAGATCATTCTTACCTACTGTGACGAAAACGGCAACCCCGACAACCCGAACGGATCGGTAGACGGTATCGCAGGTATATGCAACAGAGAAAAAAATGTTTTCGGGCTGATGCCCCACCCTGAAAGAGCCATAGAGAAGATTCTTGGCTCAGATGACGGAGTGAGAATGTTGGAAGGGTTTCTACCTTAAAGCCTATGAGAGCCCTTCTTGCTTTTTTCCTGGCTGCCGGAGTGCTATTTGGAGCCATAGATACCGAGCCTTCCGTTTTTCCAGATAGCGACGAGTATTGGAGCGAGGAGGTTGAAGAGCCTGCAGCTCCTGCCGAGCAGCTTATATACCCGAGTCTAGAGAGAGTGCCTGAAAAGATCTATGTAGGAGAGATTTTCCCCATCACTCTGAAGGTAACCTCTCTGGATAGAGAGAGACCCTTTGAAATAAGAGTTGAAGATGG
>JALSPH010000197.1 GCA_026986055.1 Campylobacterales bacterium | reverse complement strand
AAAGCGAAGTCCCAAAAACGCGCACTTGTAGGGCTTGCAACCGAGATAAAAAAGTTGACGGTAGAAGATGATCTGCCTGTGACCGATGTTATGGATGCGGTGGAGTCCAAACTCTACTCGATAACCTCCGAAGGCTCTTCACAGGACTTCAGAGAGAGCGAAGAGATGGCTCTTAGCACCATCGAGTATATAAAGAAGATGAAAGAGCGCGGCAACTCTATGCTTATAGGTGTCGATACCGGATTCAAAGAGTTGAACCGAATGACTTCAGGCTTTGGGGAGGGAGATCTCGTCATCGTAGCGGCGAGGCCGTCGATGGGTAAGTGCTTGGGCAGAGGGACGAAAGTTTTTATGTATGACGGAAGTTTAAAAAAAGTGGAGGATGTAAAAGTAGGCGACCTTTTGATGGGAGACGACTCCACTCCAAGGCGTGTCCTCTCCATAGCCAGAGGGCGGGAGATGATGTATTGGGTGAAGCAGAAGAGGGGCATAGACTACCGTGTCAACGAGAGCCATATACTCTCTTTGAAGCGTAGCCGTAACGAAGGTGGGCATAAACACGGAGATGTTTTGAACATATCGGTAAAAGAGTATATAAAAAAGAGCGATAAGTTCAAAAGTAACTATAAAGGGTACAAGGTAGCCGTGGACTTTCCCGAAAAAGATGTGCCTATAGATCCATATTTTTTAGGAGTTTGGCTCGGTGACGGGCGTCAGAGCGATGTAAGGATCGCAACGGAAGATAGTGAAGTAGTGGAGTTTTTGGAGTGTTATGCCGCGAAACTCGGTCTGACGCTCAAGCTCTATGAGTCGGCGGGGAAATGTCCGATGTACGCCATCACCAACGGTTGTGCCGTAAATGTGCATCGAGACTTCTCTCTTCAAAAAATTTTACGCGAACTGGGACTTTTGGGAGCTAAGCATATTCCAAAACTATATATGACAAACAGTAAAGAGGTGAGACTGCAACTGCTTGCTGGCTTGATAGATAGTGACGGATATTATGACGACAAGTTTCATGTTTTCGAAATTGTACAAAAAGATAGAAAACTCTCAAGAGATATAAAACTGTTGGCAGATACTCTCGGCTTTAGAGTCTCTTTGAAAAAGAAGCGAGCTACTATAAAGGATAGAGGGTATGAAGCCGAGGTTTACCGCATTAGAATCGTCGGCGATTTGGAACGGATCCCTACGAAGATAGCTAGAAAAAAAGCGAGAGCAAGAAAGACTTCAAGAGATGTAAAGCATACAGGCATAGAGGTGGTTCCAGACAGAGTGGACGACTACTACGGATTTGTTCTCGATGGGAACCATCTCTTTTTGCTTGAAGATATGACCGTAACGCACAATACCGCTTTTACGCTCAATATGGCCCTGAAAGCCCTTGAAAAAGGTGACGGTGTGGCTTTCTTCTCTCTTGAAATGCCTGCGGAGCAGCTGGTGCTCAGGCTTCTTAGCGCTAAAACCTCCATAGCTCTGCAGGATCTTCGCGTTGGGAATCTCACGGACGAGGAGTGGACCAGGCTTTCTGAAGCGGTCGACTGGCTGAGTGCGCAGAAGCTCTTCGTGGACGATGAGGGGAGCTTAAATATCCACCAGGTTCGAGCGAAGCTTAGAAAACTGAAAGCTCACCACCCTGAGATAAAGGTGGCGATGATAGACTATCTGCAGCTAATGAGCAGCGGCAGCAACAAAGACAGACATCAGGAGGTAAGCGAAATCTCAAGAGGTTTGAAGATGCTTGCCAGAGAGCTTCAGATACCGATAGTGGCACTCTCTCAGCTTAACCGCTCTTTGGAGTCGAGAGCCGACAAACGCCCGATGCTCTCAGACCTTCGCGAATCGGGAGCCATAGAGCAGGATGCGGATATTATACTCTTTGTATATCGCGACGATGTCTACAGGATTCGCGAAGAGAAAGAGAAGGAGATGAAGGCGCGTGCCGAAGGCAAAGAGTATAAGTCCGCTTTTCATGAAAAGGAAGAGGAGGATGCGGAGATTATCATAGGCAAGCAGCGTAACGGCCCTACGGGCATCATCGAACTGAAATTTCAAAAGCGATTCACCCGCTTCGTCGATGCCGGTCACGTACCGGTGGAGATAGTCTACGAGCAGAGCAACATAGACACCGGAGCCGAAACCAAAATTGAGCTTCCGCCTATCTGAGCCTACGCTGATCGAGGGGAGTTACGAGTGGAGAGTTTTTCTGCTTGGCGCCTCTATTCTCTTTTTGCTTTCGCTTGGATGGAGGTACTTCGAGTATCGTCAATTTAAGAGCTTCAAAAAGATTTTTGTCGAAGCGGATGTGCTTCTGCAGTATACAAAAGAGAAAAATAGTAGAAAATATGAGGTTTTGAAGCTTCAAAGCGAAGATGGTCTTGCTTTTTTCACTACTTCGCGCGAACCTATAAAGGATTTGACCGGTAGAAGAGTGAGGCTCTTGCTCTTTCCAAAGAGAGTATCCTTCTACGACTATCTGAAAACTCCCTATATCCCTTCGGCAATCGTTAGGGTTGAGCATGAGCGATCTTACAGAATGGCTCTTTTTGAAAAGATAAAGGCGCAACACTCACACCCCTTCATGGAGCAACTCTACGGCGCTCTGTTTCTGGCGCTTCCAATATCCAAAGAGCTAAGGGAGAGGGTGGCGCTTTTGGGAGTTAGTCATCTGCTCGCGCTCAGCGGCTTTCATCTGGGGCTTTTATGGTTTTTGATATATGGAGCCCTTTCGCTGCTTTACGTGCCGCTTCAAAGAAGATTTTTCCCTTGGCGCCACAGAGTGCTCGATCTTGGCGTAGTCACTCTGCTTCTTCTTGGAGCCTATCTTCTTTTTACCGGTATGCCGCCGTCACTTTTAAGAGCCTACGCGATGCTTCTGGTCGGATGGCTGGCGCTTCTGTTCGGGTTGGAGCTTTTGAGCTTCTCCTTTCTGGCCTTTTGTGTCGTTTTACTCATAGCGCTCTTTCCCGAGCTGCTCTTCTCCATAGGCTTTTGGTTTTCGGTTAGCGGAGTTTTTTTCATATACCAGTTTCTGCAACTTAGCGAAGGGTGGCCCGGGTGGAGCAGATTTTTGCTCATAAATATTTGGCTATACCTTATGATGCTGCCTGTCGTTCACTCGATTTTTGGCATCTTCTCACTATATCAACTTCTTTCAATACCGCTTACGATTCTCTTTTCCGTTTTCTACCCCATCTCCATGCTCTTGCATATTTTAGGGTACGGATACTTCGCAGACGATCAACTGCTTTCTCTTTTGCATATGCCTCCTGCTTCAAGCAAAGCGGAGGTTTTTGCACCGCTATGGTTGCTGGCTCTTTTTGTCGGACTCGGCATCTCTGCCGTCAAGAGTCGTATCGCACTCTATCTTCAGGCCGCTCTTGGGCTCTCTTTCTTTCTCTTCCTGGTTAAGGAGGTAGCATAGCTTTTGACCGTATAGGAAGATGATCCAGGAGAGGTAGATCCAGAGAAAGAAAAAGAGCAGGGTGCTGAAAGAGCCGTAAACTGTGGCGTAGGTTTTGTTGTGGACGGTATAGTAGATGAAGATATTTTTGCCCATATACCAGATAAGAGAGGCGAAAAAGGAGGAGATCAGAGCCGCTTTGAAGCGTATGAGAACGGTTGTGGAGATTTTGTAAGTTACGAAAAAGAGCATCCAGATAATAAGGTAGGGAAAGATAGAGAGAAAATCTATGCCGCTTGTGTAGCTGGACTGGTTTAGAATGTACTGGATTTTGACCGAAAGGTAGATGGAGCCGGCCAGCGCCATCGGGCCAAGGGTTATGAGAGTCCAGTATGTGGTAAGTGCGTTCCAGAACCCTTTCTGTTTCGATTTGAAGATTTTGCCTACTATATATTCGTAGTTTTGAAAGAACATTATGGAGGCTATAACGATAAAGATAAATCCTATGACTCCAAGCTTGGATGTGTTCGCCAAAAATGTATCTATGTAGGAAGCCACCGTCTCTTGTGATGCGGGCATTATGTTGGAGAAGATGAAACTTTTTATCTTCTCATACTGTTCGCTGAAGTTCGGCAACTTCACGATGATGGAGAAGCTGACCAGAAGCAGAGGGATAAGGGTAAAGATAGTGTAAAAGCTCAAGCTTGCGGCATAAAAGGTAATATCGGGGTCGTAGAAGCGTTTCAAAGAGCAGTAAACTTTTTTGAAAATCTCTTTTGTTTTATGTTGCATAGGGAATTTTACCATATAAGGGGATCCATTTGTGTTTCATCTATAATATTATCATCCCAAAGTGTCGATACATAGGCAGAAATGTATCACAAGCTTAAAATGCTTTTAATGAAGCAAATAAACTTTGGATAAATTAATAAAATATTTTGTAAAATTCCAAAATTTACAAATTATTGGGAATGGATAGAAAATTGTCGATGACAAGTAATGAAAAACAGATGTTGATTCCATGTAGTTATGTCGGGTACGAAACTGTTCAAGATGATGAAATAGATCTTAGAGATTTGTGGAGAACGGTTGTAAAAAGGAGATTCACTCTTTTTATTATAGTTATTCTTTTTATAGCAGGTGCGTTTACCTATATCTCTATTGCCAAACCTGTATATGAAGCGAAAGCACTTTTGCAGATTGGAAAGATAGGAACAAAACTGCTCGATGAACCTACGAATGTTAAAGAGAAGCTTGTAGCTCTTTACAAGGTTGGTGATAAAAATGTTGTAAAGGAGTATCCTTATCTCTCTTCCGTATCGGTACCTAAAAAGTCTACAATGCTTGTAAAACTTACGGTACTTGGACTTGACAATGACTCCGCCAAATCGAAGCTTTCAGAGATAGCAAAAGGCATCGAAGCGGATCATGGCAGATTGATAGACGAATATGTAACGCTAAAAGAGAGTGACCTGAAAAGAAAAAGGGAGGATCTGAAAAAAGTTGAGAGTGAACTAAATATGCTTTCCAAAATAGTTCAATCTCAAAGTGAAGTTCTAAAATCTCTCTCGAAAAATGGATCGCAAAAAGGGTTCACAACACTATCTGTCGAACTTTCAAATAATATTCAGAGGCTTAATATGGCCAGAGATGCAGCGTTCAAATTGAAAAATGAAATAAGTGAACTTGAGGCGGAAATTTCACCTATAAACATCAAAAAGAGTCAGATAGTCGGTGGTGTGACCATATATGACAAACCGGTAAAACCGAAAAAGATGCTTGTTATGGCAGTAGCAATTATAACAGGTTTTATGGTTGGGCTTTTTGCAATATTTTTTATGGAGTGGATTTCAAAAGAAAAAGAGGAGGCAAGCGAGCCCAAAGGGTGAATTACACCTATGCTTTGGGCGATTTGGTCAAAGAGCCATTTTTCCCGGGTTCAGGATATTGTTCGGGTCGAAGGCTCGTTTTAGATCTCTAAAGAGATTCATCTCCTCTTCGCTGAATGCCAGATGCATGAATGGGGCTTTGGATAGTCCTATACCGTGTTCGCCGCTTAGCGTTCCGCCGAGGTCTACCGTTATGCGAAAAATCTCCTCTATAGCTTTGTGGCCGATCTCCAGCTCTTTAGGGTTGGAGCCGTCGACCATGACGTTGGTGTGGACGTTTCCGTCTCCCGTATGGCCGAAACATGGTATCTTGACGCCGTACTTGTTCGCCACGTCGCCTATCTTTCTCAAAAGTTCCGGCAAAACAGAGCGGGGGACCGTTATATCTTCGTTTATCTTTTTGCTGCCGTATATCGTTATCGACTGGCTGGCGTTTCTTCGCGCAAACCACAAGTCGGCCGCTTCCGCTTCGTCTCTTGCCTTTTTGAAGTCGCTGCATCCATTCTCCCTAAAAACCCTCTCTATCACATCCATCTGATACTCTATCTCTTCGTTCAGGTTTCCGTCTACATCAGTTATCAAGATGGCGCCGGCATCGGTAGGAAGGCCTTTCGAGTACTTCTGCTCGACCGCTCTGATGGTAAGGTTGTCCAAAAACTCCATGGCTACCGGCGTCACGCCGCTTGCCATCGTCTTGTAGACCGCTTCCATAGCCATATCGACGCTCGGGAAAATCCCCATAGCAGTCTTTTTCAGTTTCGGCTTGGCAATGAGTTTTAGAGTTATTTCGGTGATGACCGCCAACGTACCTTCTGAAGCTATCAAAATTCCGGCTATGTTGTATCCGGCTACATCTTTGATGGTCTTTTTCCCGGCCCTTATGATGTCGCCGTTTGGTCTTACGGCACGGATCGCCATGACATAATCTTTCGTTATTCCATACTTCGCGGCTCTCATTCCGCCTGCGTTTTCGCTCACGTTTCCGCCTATGGTAGAGTACTCCTGGCTGGCAGGGTCGGGCGGGTAGAAGAGCCCTTTGGCCTCCACCGCTCTTTGGAGGTCCATATTTATGACTCCAGGCTGCACCACCGCGACCATATTGTCCATATCGATCTCCAAAATCTTGTTCATATGCTTTTCAAGAGCCAGGACTATGCCTCCGCTCGATGGCAACGCCCCTCCCGTAAAGCCGCTTCCTGCGCCTCTTGGAACGATAACGATCTTATGTTCGTTGCAATATCTTAAAATATCGCTCACATCCCTCTCGTCACGCGGAAAGATGACCGCATCGGGTTCGAAACGCTCTCTGGTGGCGTCGTAGGAGTAGGCTATCGTATGGGCTTTGTCGCTGAAAATATTCTCTTTGCCGACTATCTCGGCCAACTTATCTAAATGCTTTTGTTCTATCATCACTCCCCCTCAACCTTTTTGTAGAATTTGTCGAAATCTTTGAGTTTGTAGTCGCTGAAGTCGTAAAATGGCGGCTCTATCTCTCCGAACCTGTTGAAAAATGGTGCTACAAGCTCGCCTTCGGTTGCCGTAACTTCGGACCGTCCCACCCGTTTCCAGCTTTTGCAGTCAACAAAGGAAGTGCCATCTTTATACATGAACATAACAAGCCCCAGGTGCAGTTTTGTGCATACTTTTTGGAAATTGTTCTTGTGGGGCAGGGCGTCTCTTTCGCTTGCAAGCTCCACGGCGAAGAGGTCCGGGTGAACGAGCGTTAACTCAGGAAAACTATCCTTAGCCTTTTTAAAAGAGGCGGCGTTCGGGACTATGGGAAGTACTCGGTCGTAGAGGTATCCGAGCAGGAGTTTATCGCCGATTGCAGGTGATACCTTTATGGCTGGGAGTTTGTGTTGAGAAAGCTCTTTGAAAGGTACAAACTCTACCGTCGAGCTCTCTTTGTCGCTTCTTTTGACGATAGCGGCGGCCACTATGGCTTCATGATTTTTGTCGAAACTGTGTATGACTATGCCGCTTGTTCCCTCTTTGAGATTACCGACGGGAACTACCCCCTCTTTTTTTGAAACCTTTTCAAGTGCGGTCTCTACCTTTTGCGGCAGCATACCGCCGTTAAGAAGCGTAATAGTGAGTATAAAGAGTGATAAAAGAGTGCGCAACATTTCGTTGAAGTCCTTGCTCGTTAAATTGTCCCGATTATACTCAAACCAACTTTTAAAGCGACTTTAACGCCCCTTTGAGTAAAATATGTCCATTTTAAAATGAAGCGATACAGCCTGATGCCAAGACTCTTTTTTCTAATTACTCTTTTTGCGCTCTTTTTGCAAGCCTCCGTCGTCGAGAGGAAGCCCTGGCCGCAGGGGGAGAGCTTTCTTCACTTTCTGGAGCAAAACTCCATACCTCAGTCTCTCTATTGGGATCTGGACAAAGAGGATAAAGAGCTTTGCGAAGAGATCAGAGCGGGCGTACCATACTATACGATGTACGATGATAACAGGAGTACCATAGAGCAGGTTCTCATACCTCTGAACGAAGAGTTGCAGATCCATCTAAAACGCAAAAAAGATGGAAGTTACAGTTTCGAAATGGTCCCCATAGCGTACAGGGAGTATTCGGAAGCCTTTTCCATCTCGATAGAGCGCTCTCCCTATCAGGATATCATAAAAGCTACCAACAACACCCCCCTCGCCTACGCATTCGTGGATGCTTTCAAGAACAGTTTCGACTTCACCAGGCTCAGAAAAGGGGACAAAGTCGCCATCCTCTACAGAGAGAAGATAAGACTCGGAAGAATTCACGGAACACCCGTTATAGAGGCGGCGATGATAGAGAGGCGCAAAAAGCCCTACTACCTATTTAGATTCAACGACCGCTACTACGACAGCAGGGGGAGAGAGGTCGAGGGGTTCGTTTTCAGAAAGCCTGTAAACAGGGTGAGGATAACCTCCCGCTTCACTCTACGCAGATACCACCCGGTTTTGAAACGGTATAGAGCCCATCTTGGCGTCGACTTCGGCGGTCGAACCGGCACGCCCGTGATGGCGGCGGCCGACGGCCGGGTAACTTACGCCGGAAGGCTCGGCGGTTACGGTAATGTCATAAAGGTGCGCCATAGAGACGGCTTTTTGACCCTGTATGCCCATCTGCACAAGTTTCGCAGAGGCATACGTCGCGGAAAGTATGTCAAAAAGGGTCAGGTCATCGGCTACATAGGCTCCACCGGAATGAGTACGGGCCCCCATCTGCACTTTGGCCTCTACAAAAACGGCCGCCCCGTAAATCCGCTCGGTGTCATCAGAATAGCCAAAAAAACCATATACGGCAAAGAGAGAAAGAGGTTTTTGAGGATTGCGAAAGAGAGAAAAGAGAGTCTTCACGAAGCGGTGGAGAACGGTAAAACACCGAGAAAGATGGAGGATCTTTCGCAGGCAATGGTCCCAATGGAGCGTGAAACGAGGATAGGAGGGTGATAAAAAACTTTCAAATAGAGCCTCTGAGAGAGTCGAGTTTCGTGCGTCCCGCACTCGTTACCTACGAGCAGGACGGGGTAAAGAAGAGCTGGGAGGTGGTCAGGGCGCACGACAGCGTAGCGGTGCTGCTTTATGACAGATGCAGAGACTCTTTCGTTCTTGTTAAACAGTTCAGACCCGCAGTATATATGCACGATAAAAAAGGTTACACCTACGAGCTGTGTGCCGGTATAGTCGACAAAGAGTGCAGCCTTGAAAAGATCGCAAAAGAGGAGGTTTTGGAGGAGTGCGGTTACGACTTGCCCCAAGAGCGTCTTGAAAAGATAACCTCCTTCTACACCTCCGTCGGCTTTGCCGGTTCCAAACAGACCCTCTTTTTCGCGGAGGTTTGCGACGAGGAGAGGGTGAGTGAAGGGGGCGGCATAGAGATGG
>JALSPH010000196.1 GCA_026986055.1 Campylobacterales bacterium | reverse complement strand
AACCCGAACGGATCAGTAGACGGTATCGCAGGTATATGCAACAGAGAAAAAAATGTTTTTGGGCTGATGCCCCACCCTGAAAGAGCCATAGAGAAGATTCTTGGCTCAGATGACGGAGTGAGAATGTTGGAAGGGTTTTTACCTTAAAGCCTATGAGAGCCCTTCTTGCTTTTTTCCTTGCTGCCGGAGTGCTATTTGGAGCCATAGATACCGAGCCTTCCGTTTTTCCAGAGAGCGATGAGTATTGGAGCGAGGAGGTCGAAGAGCCTGCAGCACCTGCCGAGCAGCTTATATACCCGAGTCTTGAGAGAGTGCCTGAAAAGATCTATGTAGGAGAGATTTTCCCCATCACTCTGAAGGTAACCTCTCTGGATAGAGAGAGACCCTTTGAAATAATGGTAGAAGATGGGAAAAATGTAACGGTTGTCAAAGAGCCGGACTCTATTGAACCCAAAGCGATCAGCTATTTCAACTACTATTTCAAAGCCACCGGTAGAAACATTCGTCTTCCCGACTTTGTCGTCTCGTACATCGATGCACCCCAAAAAGAGTACAGAGTGGAAGGCAGATCAATTAAAGCCGTACGACTCAACCCGCCGAAAGATTTTTGTAACGTTCTGGCTCAAAATATCGAACTTGTGAACTACCAAGCCTCAAGTTATACAACTGAAACCAATATCGTTGCACTTCAACTTAAATTCAAATATGGAAATTTTGATGATTTCAGATTGCCGAACTCCCAAAACCAGGGCATAGACTCGTATAGCGGAGATCTCAACGACACAATGCTCTTCTACTACGCAGTCTATCCGGCAGGTTTGGAGCAGATAACGTTCAGCTACTTCAACCTTGCAAAAAACCGCTACGAGAAGTTTCATATTCCCATCATAGTCAAAAGAAGCAGTGTAAGTACACAAAGCAACCTCGACCCGCAGGCAAGCGAGTTTACAAAATTCAAAATCATGGCTACAGCCTTTTTCATCTTTTTATGGCTTCTTCTATGGATAACAAAAAGGAGGTGGATATACCCTCTTCTTATAGTGTTGGCGACAGGCTACCTTGTAACATACCTCATACCCCTTAAAAATGTCTGCATAAAACCAAACAGCACTCTATATCTGCTCCCTACGGCTCAAAGCACCCCTTTCATGACTCTTTACGAACGAAGTGTTGCCAAAGAGATGAACAGAAACGACAATTATACGAAGATACAGCTTCCGAACAACACGATAGGATGGGTCAAGAATGAAGATATTTGCTCGAATTAGATTCTACTACTCTGCTTTCATAATATCTCTGGTAGTATCCGTAATGATTCCTCTGCTGAAACTTTTCCCGAAGAGTAAAGGGAAGATTCTACATTATGGAAACAGAACTATGATGGCGTTGATGTTCGCCAAAATTGAAAAAGTGGGAGAGCCGGACCCTAAAGCCGATCTTTACCTTCTCAACCACCAGGGAATTGTCGACATCATAACGATGGAGGCACTGCTGCCTATAAATATGAACTGGGTAGCGAAGCGTGAGCTTTTCGAAGTTCCATGGTTTGGAAAACTTCTTCACAATGCAGATATGATCGCTATCGATAGAAGCGATAAAAGAGGTTTGATAAAACTTCTGAAAGATGTAAAGCGCTCCATAGAAGAGTCAGATAGACCGGTCGCCCTCTTTCCGGAGGGTACACGTGCAAAAGGACAGAAGCTCCTGCCGTTCAAAGAGGGTGCAAGATTCATAGCCGAAAAGCTAAATCTTGTAGTCCAGCCGGTAGTGGTCGTAGGAAGCAAAAGAGTGGTGAACGAACACGAAAAAACATCTATCGGAGGAGATGTAAAAGTTATTTTTCTACCCTCCATCGACACATCCAAAGCACCGAAAGATTGGTACGAAAAGCTCCGCATACAGATGCAGGAGCGTATCGACGAAGAGCTTTCAAATAGTGGAACGAGTCGCTGACCGACTCTCTTGCGACTCTGTTTAGAGCTTGGCCTCCAACAGGTCCAACGCTTTGGACTCGTTTGAGTCATAGTCGGGCAGCCACTTTTTAAGGCACTCTCTATCTTTTACGCAGGGATCGGTCAATGTCTTTAGAAAAGCTACCAACTCATCCACCTGCTCGTCACTGAAGTTTACGCTTCTGTGAGGAGAGACTCCTACTCTTCTATTCTCCTGCAATCTCTGAAGAGCACGCTCCGTATTGGTTTTGGTATCTTTGCACTGAACCAATATTCCTTGCTGAAAGAGACTATTCTCGTCGAACTGGAGGGCAGTTTCAGGCTTGAGCATATGCCTTACGATCCCTTCAAGGGTCACGAAAGCTCCGTCATGCCCCCATGGACCCGTTACCTCTACGTTTAGCAGAGAGGGTACTCTAAATTTGTATCTATCCTCTTCGTTTAGCGTAACATTCTCTCTGCCGTAATCTTCGGTAGTGTTGTCGCCGTTTTTGCCTCTACCTATCTGGGGCACAGCCATAACGTATAGTTTTTCGTCGGTAAAGAAGTCGCCTTTATGGCATTGAACGCAGTTTGCACCCCCATCTTCGTAACTGCTGAAGAATAGGTACGCACCCCTTTTAGCTTTATCGCTTATGGCGTTTTTGTCACCTTTGAGATATCGGTTCCATGGATTGTCGACAAAAACCTGGGAGCGTTCGAACTCACCTATCGCATTGAAAATATTTTCTCTGGTTATCAGGGTGGATGCATCCGCACCGGGAGCAGAAAAACCATCTCTGAAAGCTTCGAGCCAAGCTGAAATTGCGGTAGCGTTCAAATCTCCGTTCAAACCTCTTAGCCTATCTACGAGATACTTTCTGACATCATCTTTAGTTTGTAGAGAACCATAATCAAATCCACGCATCTCCGGACCGCTTGTGACGGGAAAGTTCGCTTGAGCCGCCGGAAGATTCGCGACGACATTCGAATCCCACAAAGTACGGTCGAAGTCGCTGCTATCGGGGACGAGAAGAGTTCCTACGGAGCCGTTGGCACCCTTTACGGGGTTGATGCTCTCTATCCTGGCATCCCAAAATTGGGTACGATCGAAAAGAGCGACGTTAAATGTAGAAGGTGTGTTTCTGGGTACCGTAGGCCCTCCGTCATAGTAGTGGCCCGTGCTTTTGTGCAGACGCCCGGGTCCGACGAGTTCAGGGTCTACAGCCTCTACTCCGATAGGAAGGGAGAGTCCGTCCCCTCCCCCAAGAAATGGGTGATGGCACGATGCGCATGCCGCATCCATACCCAAACTGAGATGTTTGGAGTAGAAGAGTTTCATACCGAGCTTCACTTTCGCATCGGTAACGGAAGGTATATCTCTGCCGGCTAGCGGATCGCCCGTGAGCTCATACTTTTGTACAAGTGTAGAAATTTCGCTGTCTATATCCGTCGAGTCGTTGCATCCGGTGAATATCAACACCGAAAGAGCAAGAGAGCCCATAAACACTCTAACCATCTTTCACCTTTTTATGTTAGATTATATATGGTTATTATAACTTTTTTTTGTCAAATTAATCTTAATTAAAATATTGTTTTAAGAAAAAACTTATTATCTACACTCTCCTATCGATAAAATCATCGATTTCGCAAAGAAGAGTGCCCGCTTCAAGCATCTCCTGCACTGCAGCGGCGCAGTCACCCTCATGCAGCTCCACGCCTTTAACGGCATCGTATAAAAAAGAGGTCTCAAATCCGAGATTTATAGCTCCAAGAAGGGTATGCTTCACACAATAGTCGGTAGCTACTCCGCATATGAAAACTCGTCTTATTGCCCTTTCACCAAGAAGGCTCTTTAGTTCGGTTCCCTGAAAAGCGGAGTATGCATCGAAATCTTCAAAGGTGCCTTTTGAGATAACGAACCTGTTATCGGAAGGGATGTAGAGATCTTTGTGAAACTTTGCCCCTTCACTCTTTTGCACGCAGTGTCTGGGCCATACTCCTCCATTTTCTTTGAAAGAGATATGATTTTTCGGGTGCCAGTCACGGGTAAAGTAGACCGGTTGCGACAGCTTTTCAAATAGTCTCACATAGTCGTTTATACGCTCCACTATACGATCGGCTCCATCTATACCCAGCGCACCGCCCGGCATGAAATCGTTCTGCATATCGACTACGATCAGTGCATCTTTTTTTGTTACAGAAAGCCTCATTTCAATCCTTTCAAAAACGGTTTCTATAAAATTGTACTATACTTTCACTATACATCTGGATGTGAATGGAGAAGTTATGAAGTTCGGTTTCGTCGATGAGAGCAACATGGTACTTCTTACGGATCTTTACGAACTTACGATGGCGCAAAGCTATTTCAACGCCAAAATGAACGGTATTGCCGTTTTCGACTTCTTTGTGCGAAATCTTAAAAAAAGATCATATCTGCTCTCTGCCGGGCTGGAGCAGGTGATCTACTATCTTGAAAATCTCAAATTTTCAAAAGAGGATATTGAGTACCTGAAAACGACCGGAAGATTCAGTGACGATTTTCTGGACTACTTGAAGAGTTTCAGATTCACAGGTAACCTTTATGCCGTAGATGAGGGTGAAATAGTTTTTGAAAACGAACCTCTTCTTACTATAGAAGCACCTTTGATCGAAGCGCAGATTGTCGAAACTTTCATCATAAATACTATGCAAATCTCCACACTTGTAGCCACAAAAGCTCTAAGATGCTACAGTGTGGCCGGCAAGAGTCTGCTTGTAGATTTCGGACTAAGGCGAGCTCACGGAACGGATGCAGGAATGAAGGCTGCCAGAAGTGCATATATAGGCGGATTTATAGGAACCTCAAACGTTTTGGCCTCCAAATGTTTCGGCATACCCTCTTTTGGCACGATGGCACACTCTTTCATTTTGGCCCATAAAGATGAAAAAGAGGCATTCACCCACTTTTTGAAAAGTTATCCTGAAAACTCCACACTTTTGGTCGATACGTTCGATACGATAAAAGGGGTAGAAAATGCGGTGGAAGCCGTAAAGAGGAGCGGTTTGAAAAGCTTTAGAGGCATAAGACTCGATAGCGGAGAGATAGTAAAGTTGGCGAAAGAGTGCAGAGGCATACTTGATAGGGCGGGCTTTGAAGATACCATGATATTTGTCAGCGGAGGATTGAACGAATACAAGATAAAAGAGTATTTGGATGCCAAAACACCCATAGACGGGTGGGGAGTAGGAACCGAGCTTGTCGTTTCGGCCGATCTGCCATTTTTGGACTGCGCCTACAAGTTGGTAGAGTACGACAACGAACCGAAGATGAAGCTAAGCCCAAAAAAGGTGACACTTCCCGGCAAAAAACAGATATTTAGGAACTATTGCAACGGCATCATAAAGAGCGATACTATCGAATTGCACGATGAAGATATAGATGGTCTGCCTCTGATGAAAAGGTATATTTTCAAAGGAGAGGTTCAAATAGATCTGCCATCACTTGATGAGATACGCAAAAAGGCTCTTGAGAGTTTCGATACTCTGCCTCCGGAGATCAAAGATATAAATAGTGACGAAACCATAAAGCCATCGCTTAGCTCAAAGTTACAAGAGATGGTCAAGTGTCTCAAAATCGAACTGGAAAAAAACCTTGTAAATAGGGATGCATAGATATGTTATTGCAAATGCTTTCGGCCTCTTTTGAAGCCATAATACCATCTTCGGTAACGATCTTTTCTATATATTCAAGCCCGGTTACGTCGAAATAGAGGTTTATTACGCGATAGTCACCATCTTCTTTCAACTCATCTTCATCTCTCAAAGGCTCTTTCGGTTCCAAAAAAGCCGAGGGCCAAAACTTCACTTTGGGTGAAATAGAGACAAAAGGGGTAGAGTAACTTTTTGCAGCCAAAGCAATAGAGAGAGTTCCAACCTTATGAACAAGACCGAAGCCTCCTATACCATCGGCACCAACGAGCACAAGATCGCACCGCTTTACCAAAAAAGGTGCAGCAGCATCTACGATGAGTCTGCTCTCGATGCCCGTTTCACTCAACTCTTTGGCAAGCGATCTACCCTCCATTACCGGTCTTGATTCGGTGCATATAACATTGAAGTCAACCCCGTTTTCATAGGCACAAATGAGTGCATCTTTGACCAAGGAACTGAATGAGTGAGTCAAGACGGTATACCCTTCACCGATCAAGGCGGATGCTTTATGAGAAGCGAGTTTTGAAGAGTTCTGCATTTTTGAGATATACCCTTCACAAACCTCTGCCAACCTTTTTGGATGGGAACCTTTTTCAAGCTCGAACAAAATCTCGTTTGCAAGTCTGAAAACCGAAGCCATCATGGGCCTGCACTCTGCAATTTTAAGAGCAGATTGGCTTAAAACATCTCTATTTGTACATCTTAAAGCCAACTCTTTAAAAGCTTCGGCGCACTCTTTTGTCAAAAATGTAGCACCGTGCACCTTATCTTTGGATAGTTCGTAAATCCTGGCCTCAAAATTCTTTACGGCTTCCAAACCTACCTCCTTTTCCATCCAACAATTTTACAAAAACTTCTCAACATTTCGTTCATTATCGATTTTTTGTAGGTTAATCTTTCTATAAATAACTATATATTAATATGATTATAAATTTTTTTGAAAGGTGAAAAATGAACCATTTGAAGTCCGCTATGCTACTGACATTTGCCCTCTCAAGCGCATATTGTGGAATTGACGGCGAGCAACTTACCGAAAGCAAGTGTACTGTCTGCCATATGAGCTCGAACCCTACCGTTGAACAGGTGAAAAATATGGTGGCTCCTCCAATGTGGGGAGTCGTAAGACACCTCAAAAGAGATTTGAAAGATCAAAAGAGCTTCGTAAATTTTGTCTCCGACTATATATTGGAACCCTCCAAAGAGAAAATCCGCTTCAATAAAGAGGCGATGAAAAGGTTTGGCCTTATGCCTTCGATGAAAGGGACTATAAGTGAAGAGGAGGCAAAAATCATAGCGGAGTATCTTTACAAAACCTACTGAGCCGAAAGTGAGCAAAAAGGGGTAAGTCTACTCGGTAAAAAAGGCGATACTCTATCTATTTAAGCTCAATAATTTTGTCGCTACACCACTTAGCTAGATCTCTGTCATGGGTTATCATCAAGATACCGACACTTTTTAGAGTGCGAAGCAGCAGTTTCATGACATCGAGTTGTATTAGATTGTCAAGCGCTGAAGTAGGCTCATCCGCAAGAAGGAGTTTCGGCTTCATCAAAAGGGCTCTGATGATGGAGGCTCTTTGAAGCTGGCCGCCCGAGAGCTCGTGAGGTCGTCTCTCTAAAAGCTTCTGGTCAAACCCCATATTATCGCAAAGCTCCATGTAACCGGCCATATCCGCCACATCCTCGATCTGATTTTTTATCGTATAGGTGGGGTGAAAAGAGCTGTAGGGGTCTTGAAAAACCTGCGAAAACCTCTCTCTTTCTATCTTCCCCCTCATCGGTTTCAAATTTCCGGCAATCAGTTCAAAAAGGGTACTCTTACCACTACCGCTTGGACCAAGAATGGTTACTATCTCACCCTCGTAAAGGGTCAAAGAGAACTCTTCATACAAAAGCTTCTCTTTGGAGTAACCAAATGTAAGGCTCTCTATATTTAAAACCGGTTTTTTGGACATATCTACCTAATCTGCCCATCTCCGTAGATCTTGTACTTGTATGTCGTAAGATCGTTTATACCCATAGGACCTCTTGCATGAAGTTTGTTGGTGCTTATGCCAACCTCTGCGCCAAAGCCGAAAGCCCCGCCGTCAGTAAAACGGGTAGAAGCGTTTACATAGACGCAGGCTGCATCTATCTCATTCAAAAATCTCTCCGCCGCACCGTAGTTTTGGGTCAAAATCGCTTCCGAATGGCCGGAGCCGTACTTTCTAATATGCGCTATCGCATCGTCGATGCCTTCGACCACTTTTATGGAGAGTATGTTTGCAAGATACTCCGTATCGAAATCCTCTTCGCTTGCAGCTTCTATATCTATAAATTTTCTGGTTTTCTCATCTCCCAGAAGTTTTGTGGAGTACTCATCGAATGCGGCTTTTAGTTTCGGAAGAACCGCACCTGCAATCTCTTCATCTACTATGAGAGTCTCCATGGCGTTACAGACTCCGGGGCGCTGGCATTTGGCGTTTATGGAGATTTTTACGGCCTCATCCATATCGGCATCTTTATGTATATATGTATGACAAAGCCCTTTGTCGTGCTTTACCACCGGTACCGTGGCGTTTTCGTTCACAAAGCGTATCAGAGCCTCCCCGCCGCGCGGAATTATCAGATCCACATACCTATCCATCTTTATGAGCTTGGCCACGCCTTCACGGCTCGAGTCGGGAAGAAGGCTGATGAGTCCCTTTGGAAGCCCCTCCTCTTCGAGAGTATTCTGTATGATTTTAGCTATCGCCTCGTTGCTCTGCTGCGCCTCTTTGCCGCCCTTTAAAATAGCGACATTTCCACTTTTAAAACAGAGGGCCGCGGCGTCGCTCGTTACATTTGGGCGCGACTCGTAGATGATGCCTACAACCCCTATGGGTATAGAGACCTTCTCGATTCTAAGACCGTTGTCGGTCACCCAACCGTCCAACACACGCCCGACGGGCTCTTTCAAAGCCGCTATCTCCCGCACTGCCTGCGCCATACCCTTTATGCGGCCTTCATCCAAAAAGAGTCTATCCATCAATGCCGACGAGAGGCCGTTTTTTTCACCCTCTTCCATATCGTATCTGTTATGCTCTATTATCAAAGCGCTATTTTCTTCCAATGCAGCGGCTATTTTATTCAAAACAGAGTTTTTCTTCTCGCCCTTTAAAGAGGCAAGCACGCTTGAGGCCTCTTTAGCCTCTTGTAGATACTTTTCCATTCAGTCTCTCCTCCTGTTTAAAAGATCTTTCAGACTCTGAGTCGGATCTTTTCCTTCCAAGATAGCGTATACTTCGTTCGCTATGGGAAGGTATATCTCATTTGTTTTTGAAATCCTATGAAGTGCTCTCGCGGTTCCGATACCCTCGGCAACCTCTCCTATCTCTTCAAGAATGTCGTCCACACCTCTTCTTTGTGCAAGCCCCAATCCGACTCTGAAGTTTCTCGAAAGCTTGCTGCCGGCCGTTAAAAAGAGGTCTCCGGCACCGCTCAAAGACAAGAATGTCTCCTCTTTCGCTCCAAACTCTCGCCCGAAACGGGCCATCTCGACAAGACCTCTGGAAACCAGGCTTGCATGAGCGTTCTCTCCAAGTTTCAAGCCGGCACATATTCCACCCGCTATCGCTATGACGTTTTTGTAGGCTCCGGCAATCTCTGCACCGATAACATCGGTACTGACATAGGTTTTTATGAATTCGGGAAAGAGCTCGCTCCACTCCGATGCCGCCATTCTATTGTGGCTGTTTA
>JALSPH010000195.1 GCA_026986055.1 Campylobacterales bacterium | reverse complement strand
TCGCTTTGGAGTTTTTAAATAGTTTCGTACTTAAAAAGAGAGCTTCATAAAGAGCGGTTCTGCTGGTACCGGCTATGCCGACCTCCACTTTGTCAAGAAGTCTAAGCAGAGACTCCTTGTCGTACGTAAGCGGAACGGCCACATATGCAAAATCGGCAAATATCGTAAGGCCGACTTTGTCGTGAACCCTCGCTTTGACAAAATCCTCCACAATCTTTTTTACTATCTCGAACTTCCCGCCCTGAGCCATCGAACCGCTTGCATCGAGTATAAGAGATATTTCATACCCCTCATCTTTCATATCTATGGTCTCATTCTCTATAACGGGTGAAGCGAGTGCGGTTACAAGGAGAGAAAAGGCAATAAATCTGACGATTTTTGCACCCAAGAGGCTCTTTTTGGCAGCCCTTTTCAGCCACGACACACCTGAAAAAAGAAGAGTTTCGTTACGGGCTTTGCAAAATCTCTCACAAACGAGATATAGTATCAAAAGCAGAAAAACAGATGGGTACTCGAAGGTAAAAGTGCTCATTTTTGCACCCTTTCAATCAACCTCTTCATACTTGCTTCATCCTCAATTTTGAGCGGGGGCACCTCTTTTTTGTACTTGTATCTCTCGAGCCTCTGCCAAAGGGCCTCAAACTCTCTTAAGAGCTCCTCGTCACCGTTTGCAGCTACGGGGAAGTACTCATCAAACTTATATACCGCATCTTTTGCATCTAAAAACTCTATCTCTTTGAGCCTTCTTTTTGCATCTTTTACCGGATCTTTTCCTCTTTTTCTTCTACTCTTTTTTCTTCTATGTATCCAGAAAAAAAGTGCTGCAAGAAGCAGTAAAAGCAGTGCTAAAATCAGAAGCAAAAGAAGAAAAGAGTGGTCCGGAACCTCAACCGGAGGCTTTATGTCTTTTAGCTCATCAAGCATCTTGTTCATTTTAAAAGCTCCCTAAGCTTTATAAACGGATCTTCACTCGTGTATATTTTCGTAAAAGGGATATTGTGCTTTCTAAAGTGATCAAAGAGTGCCTCGTCATGCTCGCCAAGCGCTCTTTTATACTCATCTATGGAGTTTTCGTCGACTTCCAAAACGGTCTCATTTTCGGTTACCGGATCTTTAAACCGATACTCTCCAAAGATTTTCGGCTCCTCCTCGAAGGTGTCTCTTACGATAATGGCGTACAACTCATGTTTGGCCGCCAAAAAAGAGAGATCGGCTCTTTGAAAAAAGTCACCGATCAAAAGAAGAATAGAGCGCTCTTTTATACTATTGAGTAGAAAGTCGGCCAAAGAGTCCATATCTACATTGAGTCCCAAAACATCGCTATTTAGAGCATACTCGACCATCGCATAAACACTCTTTTGACTCTTTGTCGGCTTGAAGAAAAAGAGCTCCTTTTCTGCAAAAAAGTGCGCACTTACGCGGTCGGAGTTTTTTATGGCAGAAAACCCAAGCAGTGCGAGTATCTCAGCCATCACCTCCTGCTTTTGGCGAACGCTTCCGAAGTAGATGGTGCCCGAAACCATAAAAACTATAACGATATTGAGCTCTCTCTCTTCGTTGAAAACATTGACATAAGGTTTTTGCTGCCTGGCGGTAACTTTCCAGTTTATCTTTCTGACATCGTCGCCGTAGCTATACTCCTTGAGCTCCGCAAAATCTATGCCGTTACCTTTGAAAGCGGAGATGTTGTTTCCGACATTTGGACCAAAAAGGCGCCTTTTGGTCTTTATCAGAAGCTCTCTTGTCTTGTCGTTCATGGAAGAGGAACTCTTTTTTGGATTTGTGTTATCACATCGTCGCTTGTTACGCCGGCGGCTTCGGCTCTGTAGCCGAGGATTATGCGGTGGCGCAAAACGTCGTGAAGCACCTCTGCTGCATCTACCGGAGTCACATAATCTTTCCCGCGCATCAAAGCTACGGCCCTGCTCGCTTTAAAGAGGTCTATGGATGCTCTTGGGCTTGCACCGAACTCGATATACTCCTCCAATTCCTTCAAACCGTACTCTGCAGGAAACCTGGAGGCGAAAACGAGCTTCAGCATATATTTTTGAACCGCATCGTCCACATGTATACCGCTTAGCTCTTTTTGCATACTCTCTATCTCATCGACACCCGCTACCTGAGAGATCTGCTCAAAACCTTTGGCGGCCACCCTGCTTACCACTTCAAACTCCTCTTCGATAGTGTTGTAACCCACATCGACTTTGAGC
>JALSPH010000194.1 GCA_026986055.1 Campylobacterales bacterium | reverse complement strand
AGATAAGATCCTGTTAGTAGCTGTTGTACACGGAAAAAGATTACTTGAAAATCATCAACAAAAGAGTTGAGACCATATAGGCACCATCCCCCACACCCCAACCCCCATATCCTAACCCCCATATCCCTATCATCAGCCATTTTGTGTTAGAATCTTCTCAAAAAAAAAGGTTTAGAGAGTGAAAAAGAGCGTTTTACTACTTATTTTTACAGCCGGTATGATCTTCATAGGCTCAGGCTGCAGTTCTAAGTCCTGCAAAGAGGGTATCTTGCAGCCGGATGTTATATATGAAAAGGCTCTTGTAAATACTAAAGAGGCGCAAATCGTCAGATCTTTGGAGACGAAAGCTTCCGTGAGTGCGACGCTGCTGAACGAAGTGTTTCCCGACAAATACCCATATGAAAAAGGGGTCTACCTTTTTGTAGGTGCGATAACGGAGAGAAAGATAAAATCTGACGGATTTCCGGATTTCATGCATTTGAAGTTGAACTCAAAAGAGCCTCTCTCCATAGAGCCTGTTCATCGAGACAATGAGCTATACACTCTCATGCCGAGTGTTACGAGGTGGGGGAGATACTATGTAGCGGTTTTTCCGCCTTCCAAAGCGAAAACTTTCAAGCTCACTTTCGGAATCGATCCGTACTCTCCGGTTGTGTTAACCTTTTCACGGCCGACTCCACGGAGATAGGCTCTTTTAGAAGTTTTCTGTAAACAAGATAGTTTGCAAGAACCTTCTTACCGTACCTTCTACTCTCATCATAATGGACCAGCTCCATGCTCAGCCAAGGCTCGTACGGGCCCTTTTCAAACATCTCTCTTTTTGTAAGCAGCCTCTTTGTAAAGCCGATGCCGCCGTTGTAGGCGTAGGCTATAAAGAGTGGATGGTAAAGGAACTTTTTTAAGTACTTCAAATGTGTCAAAGAGTAGTCTATATTTTTTTCAGGTATAAACATCGTGTCAAGATTTAGAGGTTCACCCCTCTCTTTGGCTAAAGCTTTTACCAAAAAGGGCATTATCTGCATCATACCAAGAGCGTAAGAGGTGGAGATGGAGGATGGTATAAAACGGCTCTCCTGCCTTGCCAGTGCAAGCAGCAACGCCTTTTCATCGACACTTAACGAGCTGTAGGCATCTTTGTAGGGCATGGGGAAGTAGTGGGTTCTGTACTTTGAAGCTCTCTCCATTATGAAACAGTAGTGCCCTAAAGTCTCATTTGAAGCGAAACGCTTGGCATAATCTATAAGCTCCTCACTCTTTTTGCCCCTTATTTCTCTTAGCACTTTCAGCCATGCGAAGGGGTCGCTTACATTGTAGTCGTTACCGCTTTTTTTGAAAACCGGAGAGGATATACGAGGAGTGTTGCAGCCGATCTTTTCGCATGCGTAGAGTGAGTAGATGTTGAGATCGAAACTTTTTGAGAGCTTTTTCAGGTACTCTCTTTCGGGGTGCAATTGTGCCAGCCAAAAGAGCGTTTTGTCTTTGTCGAAACGGTAGTAAGCTTTTTTATAGGCAAGCTTGAGATACTCGGTTGCAAGTTTTTCTCTTTTGTGAGCTATAGCGTTCATAGCGAGAAAGAAGGTGCTTCGGTGCGAGAGTTTCGATGCGTCGATTCCTAAAAGCGAATATTGGAGAGTTTTCAGCTTTTTGTCGGTTACTATAAGCTTGATTGTTTGGTCAAACTCTCGTTCACCGCTCAACTCTTTTATGAGTCGCGGCGGAAGAGGGTGGTTTAGATACTCTTTTCTCCAGAGTGATCCGCAGTTGTTGAAAATTTTGAAAAATATCTCTTTATCGCTCTTTACAAGCTCGAAAAATGGCTCCTGCTGCGCCATGATTTGAGCCCAACGCGACTCTTTCGGAAAGTTGGAGAGCTGCTTTAAAACTTCATACTTTTTGATGCCCGGTAGCCTGGTGAATTTGTAAGGCGTCAGGGCGATGGCGGTACACTCGGCACTCTTTGCAGGAAGATCTTTGGCTTTTAAAAAGTAGCACTTTACAGCCTCTTCAAAACCCGGCTGCTCTGTCTTTTTCGCGAATCTTTTCAATATTTTCCAGTTTACCGATTTTACCTGGTAAAAGGCTTTGTCAGCCTCTTTGGCAGTTATATTTTGGTCCAAAAATCGCCAGATGTAGAAGTCTTTGGCGTAGCTTTTCGGCATAGCCTCTATCTGCTTCAAAGTAACCGCCTGCAAAAGAAGCGGCAGAAGCAGAAGTGCAGCCTTCAGTTTCATCATAAAGAGGCCGCAAGCTCAAAAAGGAGTTTGACCAAAAAGAGGTCTATGAATTGTAGGCCTATTATGACTATAAGGGGCGCCAGGTCTATTCCTCCCACTACGGTAGGTATATAGCGCCTTATCCAGGCGTATACGGGTTCGGTCAAACGGTAGAGGGTTTGAACTATAGGATTGTACGGGTCGGGCCTTACCCAGCTTACAAGAGCCGCTATGATGACGACCCAGATGTAGATGCTTATGACCATATGCAAAATCTGCGCTAAAGCTTGAACGAATGTCGAAAGTATCATCTTTTTACTCCATTTCTCATTTTACTATCTCCAAAAGATAGGACTTTAGATGGGGGTAGAGGTGTGAAAGTTCCGGTCCGTGTTCTGCTCCCGTAAGCAGAAGCCTCAAAGGCTTGAAGAATTTTTTGCCTTTAAGGCCCGTCTTTTGCATAAGATAGCTTTTGAACTCATCAAAACTCTCAAAAGCAGGCGCACTTTTGATCGCTTCTGCAAGTTGAGCCATCTCTTCGCTCCACTCGCTCTCTTTCGGTTTTGCCGAAAAGATAGCCTCGATTTTCGGTTTTATCTCTTTGACGGTGCTACCTTCTTCGAGGTAACACTTTACAAGCTCCCCTATGGCACTGTCTGCAAACCCAAAAGCTCTTGAAAGCTCTTTTGAGTCCATCAGCTTCATATGCTCTCTGTTTAAAAATCTAAGCTTGTCTATATCGAACTTTGCAGCCGCTTTTGAGATATTTTCCAAATCGAACCACTCCAGAGCCTCTTTGAGGGTAAAAACCTCTTTTGGAGTCTTGTTGCCCAGAAGTATAAGGTAGTTCGCTATCGCTTCTGGAAGAAACCCCTCTTCAAAAAGCCATTTTACGCTTGAAGCGCTATCTCTTTTTGACATCTTTTTGCCATCTTCATTCAAGATGATAGGCAGATGGGCGTACTCTATCTCTTTGTCGTAGCCTATAAGATTTCGTATATGTATCTGTTTTGGAGTGTTGCTTACATGGTCTTCACCGCGAATAACGAGAGTGATATCGTGAAGCATATCGTCGACTGCACAGGCGAAGTTGTATGTCGGGCTCTTGTCCGCACGCATTATGACGAAGCTGTCTATATCGTCCGGTCTGAAGGTCATCTTGCCCTTTATGAGGTCATCAAACTGCACTTCTTTTTCAGGTTTCTTTAGCCTTATAGTGAAGGGTTTCTCGTTTTTAAGAACCTCTTCGTCGCTCAAAAGTTCGCATCTGCCGCTATATCTGTAGGCCACTCCCTTGGACTTTGCCGCTTCACGCTCACTTTCAAGCTCTTCGGGGGTGCAAAAACATGCAAACGCCTTTCTCTCTTCGAGCAGTTTTATCGCCATATGTTGATGGATAGTGAGGTTTTTGCTCTGGTAGTAGAGGTCGTCGTACTCAAGGCCGAAGAGATTCAAGATCTCCAGAATCTCTCTATCTTTACCCTCGATATTTCGCTCTCTATCCGTATCCTCTATGCGAACTATGAAGCGTTCGCCCCTCTGTTTCGCGACAATGTAGTTGAAAATTGCGACGCGAAGATTTCCTATGTGCATATCTCCCGTCGGGCTCGGTGCGAAACGAAGCATTTCTCCCCTTTTTTTGTTGAGATTATACCAAATTAAAGTCGCTTAACAGTTTATCGGTCACTTCAATCGCATCCTCGGCGCTTTTTGCAAAAAGCACTATCCCCTCCTCATGCCCAGCCATGGCAAAGAGCGGTTTCGAGAGCGGGTCTATCTCTCTATAGATGCCTCTTACCTCTTTTGCCATCTCTTTTGTACCGCATTCGATCGGAGCGCTTTTTAGATACTCATCATTGGAGAGCATCATCTCCCATAGCGGTTTGGAGTGAATGTGCACCACCCACTCTATCTCTTCGCTCAAAGCGTAGACGGCTGCATGCGTGAAGGCTTCGCTGCTCGGCTTTGCGGCGCCGTAAGATCTTATGCAAAATCTCTCTTCGTCATATCCCGTAACTACCGAGTAGCCGTAACCGTCGAGCTCTTGAAGGTGACCGGTCTGAGTTGCCGTTATGACGAAGCCTCCCTCTTTCAGCCTTCTGCTGACATTGCCGTAACCTACGCCGCTCTTTACCCCTATCAAACCGATCTTTTTAAGAGCGCCTCTTAGAGGCTCCAACTCCTCCCAAAGTTTCGGCTCAAGAGGCGGTGTCTCTTTGAACTCTATCTTATACTTTACTACTCCTTCGTTCATAGCAGATCTTCAAACATCGACTCTATCTCTTCTCTTTCTGCCTTACATATACCGCGCTCCGTTATAAGACCCGTTATAAGCCTCGCCGGCGTTACGTCAAAACCGTAGTTGAGTGCGGGTGAGCCGTCAGGCACGACCTGTACCTTTATCACCTCTTCGCCTTCCGTTTTTCCCCGTATGAACCTTACTTCATCTTCGCCGAAAAACTCCTTTATGGAGGGAATTGTTTGAAGGTGTTCTGTTATACTCTTTGCATCCAGCACTCTGTACCACATCGGAATCCTTGCATTTGAAATTACCGAAAATTATACTAGAGCAGATACCGAAAATCAAAACCAGAATCTCACACCTGCAACAAACGAAGTATCTTCTCTGCCTCCATATTTCGATGCGGTGGCGCCGAAACTGTTGGAGTAGGTTACGCCTCCGTAGAGTGCGAACTCCCTGATAAACTCATATCTTAGTCTAAGGCCGGCGGAAGCGGAAGAGATGCCTCCTCCCTTAGCAAGCTCGGGGATATCTTCGCTATACCCTTCTATCTCGACTCTCGGTGTGAGTATGAGCCTTTGGGTAATAAGTGCTTCATACTCGAAGTCGAAGTTGAAACCGAAAGCGCCGTCACCGATTTTCAGGCGGGCTCTCGTGTCGATGAAGTAGGGTGCAAGCCCCTGAACGGCTACTACTCCCCAACTTTTGTCGTTACCATCTGCTTTGTCGTACTCCAAGCCTGCCTGTAAGTCCCAAAAGGGCGTAACGGCGCGGCTGTAGACCACCTCGTTTTCACTTTCACTCTCATCCGAAGATTTGGCCCCTTCGCTGTAGAAGTAGAGTTTGTCGAGATCTTTTCCTATATAAGCGGAAGCGTCCCATACCACTACACTCTCTTCGGCCGGATGCATCTCAAGCCTATCCATCAGAAGAGTGGCCCGCAGCGGATCCGCGGCACCTCCTGCCATCAAAGTGCCTGCACTAAAGAGTGCCAAAAGTAACTTCCTCATCATACCACCTCCACTTTTCTGAACATTCCCATCATATGGTATATAAGGTGGCAGTGAAATGCCCACGCCCCCTTGGCATCTACGGTGACTCTGCAGCTTATCTTGCTTCCTGGCTGCACGAGTATGGTGTGTTTTCTGACAAGCCGCTTATCGTCTCCGGTTTCGAGGTCGCTCCACATTCCGTGCAGATGCATAGGGTGGTTCATCATCGTATCGTTTATGAAGGTAATGCGAAGCCTCTCGCCGTAGTTGAACCTTAGCGGATCGGACTCGTCGTACGTTATGCCGTTAATCGACCAGATATAGCGCTCCATATTTCCGGTCAGGTGCAGAACTATTTCGCGGTCGGGCTGCGGGTCATCCTCGGTGGAGCGCAAGCCTCTTAAGTCGCCATATGTTAAAACCTTTCTGCCGTTGTCTCTAAGCCCAACGCCCGGGTCGTCAAGCCTGTAGCGCGGGTCTTTCGCCCACATCGTGACTCCGGGCCCCTTTTTTATCGGTAGAGGTGTTATAGGCCATTTTTGCATCATTTCCATCTTGCCGCTTTTGGTGTGTGCCATACCCATCTCCATCTTCATGGAGCTGCCGTCCCCCATACCCATATCCGCCATCGTCAGAGGTTGAGGCTCATCCATCAGCGGCCTTGGGGCTCTGTCGGAAGGGTTTGGTGAGAGTGTTCCCGCAACGAAACCGGAGCGCTCTATGCTTTGGGCGAAGATGCAGTAGGCCCTCTCTTCGGGCTCTACTATAACGTCGTAAGTCTCCGCAACTCCTATGCGTATCTCATCCACCTCCACCGGTTCGACATAGTTGCCGTCGGCTGCGACCACTCTCATCTTGAGGCCCGGTATGCGAAGGTCGAAGTTGGTCATCGCCGACTCGTTTATGAGCCTCAGTCTGACCCTCTCGCCTTTTTTGAATACTCCGCTCCAATTCTCTTCATCAGTCAAGCCGTTCAGCAGGTAAGTATAGGTGTAGCCGGTAACGTCGGAGAGGTCTCTGTCGCTCATTCTCATCTCGTTCCACATCTTTCTTGCCTTGAAAGCCTCCACGAAACCCATCTCCTTCACCTCTTCGAAGAAGTCTCCGACGGTGCGCTGGTTGAAGTTGTAGTAGTCGCTGCTGATTTTCAATTTTCTGAATATCGCCTCCGGTTTTTCGTCGCTCCAGTCGGAGAGTGAAACCACATAGTCGCGTTCGTACTCGAACGGCTCTCTCTCTTTTGGCTCAACTATTATGGAGCCGTGCATACCAGTCTGCTCGTGATATAGGGTATGGGAGTGGTACCAGTAGGTACCGCTCTGGTTGACTTTGAACCTGTATGTGAATGTTTCGCCGGGAGCGATACCCGGGTAGCTTATGCCGGGCACCCCATCCATCTCGAAAGGGAGAATTATGCCGTGCCAGTGGATGGATCCGTCTACCGGAAGGTTGTTGGTTACGTGTATGGTGACCTCTTCCCCCTCTCTCCATACGAGAGTAGGTCCAGGCAGCATACCGTTTACGGTAGTCGCTACGGACGGCTTACCCGTAATGTTGACCGCAGTTCGCTCAAGCGTCAGATGGAACTCGTTTCCTTCGAGCCTCTCTTCGGGAATCCTCTTTTTCAACTCTCTTTCTTGCATATCGGCAAAAATGTTACTCTTTGCTCCAAGCAGAAGTGTTGCCGCCACAGTCGACTGCATGAACCTTCTGCGGCTTGTCGATATGTTTCGCATATTAGATCCTTTTTCCCATTTTGAAAATTGTACATTCAGAGCGTGCAATGAGTGTGTAACTTACGCCATAAAAGCGGTATAATGGCAGTAAAAAGAATAGGAACTCCAAAGGACATATGGATACTAAAGAGATCTACGAAACTACGATGGACCATATGATGAATCCCCGCAACTACGGGAAGCTTGAAAATCCTGACGCCGTAGGTATAGGCAAAAACCCTCAAAACGGGGAGATGGTCATAATCTATCTCAAAATAGAGAATGAAAAGATAGAAGATATTAAATTTCAGGCAAAAGCCTGTATGACGACGGTCATAGCCGGTTCCATATTTACCCAGACAGTCAAAGGGGCAACTTTGAAAGAGGCGCGCGAACTGACTTCGATTATGCTCGAGAAGGTGAAGCAGATGCCCCCTGAAGAGGCGGCCTGTTCCGAGCTGGTGGCGGAGGCCTTTTTGGCGGCGCTCGAACATCATGAAATGAGAGCCAAAGACCCAGAGGCACCGGTACCGACCAGGATGATAGAAAACGAATGCGCAGATCAGAGCCTGCAGAAAGAGGGAGTTGAAAATGGCTGAGAGAGTATTTACCACTATGCACGAGGGGTGGCTTAGGCTTCTCTTTACATCTTTTGCCGTAAACGACAGGGAGTGGGGTGAAAGACTCTATGACTACTCGGAGATTCTGTACAGACATATGCGTTTTGTAGAGACTCTCTTTGTAGAAAAAAAGATAGAGTACAGCTACGAGCGTCCATCTCTTGCTCTCGAGTTCAAGAGCGAAGGGGAGGCTGCGCGCTTTTGTCATGAAGGGGTCGAAAAGATTTTGGAGCAGATGAACGAGAGCGGCGATCCTTTGGCTTCGAGGATCATTCACGACTTACGCTACATATCTTCGACTCTTGAAAGAGAGTTTGAAAGAGAAGGGGAGGTAACAGCTTTTGACAAATCTTTGAAACTCGATGGAGTAGAGCTTGAGAAGAGCTCTTTGGATGCTTTGGTACTTTTCCTTTTCGAGGAGAGTTACAAGGAGTACGAACTCATAATCATCTACTCCTACGCCCAGACCGTAGTTGAGAACAAAAGGCTCTTTGAGATATTTCAAATTTTGATAGATGAGTCGAAGTTTCATCTGAAATCTTTTGCGCTTCTTATGGCAAAACTCGGCATACTTGCGGTTCCCAGGATGGTGACGCAGGAGATTTACAGGTTCGACTCTTTGAAGAGATTCCTGACAGAGGGCATAGAGGAGGAGAAGGGGGCCAAAGAGCAGTGCAGGGCCCTTGCCGAAGCGGTAGATGAGGAAAAGTTGAGAGAGTTTTTCGACTTCATAAACTTTCAGGAAGATTACCATATAACACTAATGAAAGAGGCATTGGAGATAATAGAGTAGATGGCAAAAAAACATATAACAAACATAGTTTCGCAATGGTTCGGAAGATTTGCCGACCACCCCTTTCCGTCAAAAGTTCAGTCGTTCATAAACCACGCATACGTAAATCTGTTGGGGCTCGATATGAGCGAATTCGCACCGCCTTCGACATACCCGACGCTTAATGCACTCTTTACCAGGGAGCTTAAAAAGCCAAGAGCGATAGACCAAAGAGCGGGTGCGCTCATCTCTCCCGTGGACGCCTTCGTTACCGAGTGCGGTAAGCTGAAAAAAGATAAAGCTATGCAGATAAAGGGTATGGAGTACGGCATAGACGACCTTTTGACCTTGCAGTACGCAAAAGAGGCAAAAGCTCTCTATAACGGGACATACATAAACCTCTACCTTTCGCCGAAAGATTACCATCGCTACCATATGCCCTACAAACTGAGAGTCTCCTCTATCTTGCACCGACCCGGAAAGCTCTACCCCGTAAACTTCCCTTCGCTAAAAAGGCAAAAAGAGCTCTTCGTGGAGAACGAAAGAGTTATAGTCGAGTGCTTTACCGAAGGTGGCGGGCGCATCTTCATAGTTCTTGTGGGAGCTTTGAACGTCGGAAAGATGACCATAGCTTTCGACCACCGCATAAAGACCAACGCAGACAAGTACGAGCCGACTTACTACAGGTACGACCAAAAACCTTTGTGGATCTACAAAGGAGACCTTTTGGGAATGTTCATGATGGGCTCTACCGTACTTATTTTTGCAGAACCCGGGCTTATGGATGTTCGTACAAACGACAGGACGC